>CAZAGL010000320.1:0-2515 GCA_964484435.1 uncultured Caulobacteraceae bacterium | reverse complement strand
GAATTGTTCCCGCAGATTGGGCGCGCGATACGAGGTGCCATAGGCCCCGGAGATCGAGAAATACTCCACCGGCCGATATTGCAAGCGGCCGCGATAGGTGACGCCGCCGCCGAAATTGGACTCGTTCGTATAGCGCACGGCCCCATCGATATTGAGGGAGTAAACCAGCGGCTTATCCTCGATCAAAGGGATATTTACTTCGCCGAAGAATTCATAGAAGCGGCGCGCCCCGATCGTGTTGCCTTCTGTGGACGGGCTCTCGGCCGCATTGGTGCCGAACACGCCATCGGTGGAGTTCTGAGAATTGATCACATCGCGCCGCCATTCTGCGCCGACGCCCGCCGTGACCACCCCGCCCCAAGGCGATTTGACCACATCACCCGAAACGAAGCCGTTCCAGACATATTGCTCGATCGCGGTGCGATTGGTGCGCGTGCCGACCAGATAGTCGAGTTCTTCCGGCGTGAAGGCCCCTTCCCCATTGCCGCCCGTAAAAATATTGGGGGCAAACAAATTGACCGGAACGCAAGTGTTTGGGGTCAAAAACGCCCCGTTCTGATCGGTATCATTGGGGAGGCCGCAAACGACCCGCCCGGCATTTGGGCCATTGGCGATTTGGCGCAGAGTGAGCGTAGATAATTGCAAATTCGGCTCAAACAGAATGGGCTGGGATTGAAAGCCGATGCCCCGATCATAGGAGAAATACGTATCCCATTTCCAGCCCTTCTCGGAAAACCAGCCCAAATCGACATCGCCGCGGAAGCCGGAAACGAAGCGGAATTGTTCCAATTCCGTATCGCGGGTTTGCGGCACGCTATCGAGCGTCAGAATGGGCGCGACATCGATGGGGAAGGGATTGAGGGGGTTATCCACCGTCACGGGCGCGCCGCCCGAGATCACCGGGGTGAAGGCCCCGTCGGCGGGGCCGATTGGGTCAAGCAAAGTGACCAAGGGGATGCGCCCGCGCACATCTGGAAAAATCTGCTCGGTGGCTGCGACCGAAAAGGTGCGCCGATTGAGATAATAGGCTTCGTAGTAAAATTGCGCGTTGCCGAAGCTGTTGAAATCAAACGATCCCAATGTCACAATCGAAAAACGCCCCAAATCCCCTACCAGATCGGAATTGCGCCGATCATCCTGATCATTATAAAAATCAACCAAGGGGAAGCGCGTGGAAGAGTTTCCCGGAACCTCATCCCCCGGAATTGCGGGATTATTGATGGCCGGATCGAACAGGGGTGGCCGCGGAACGGGCAAGCCAAATCCTGAAGAGAAGTTGGGCACGCCGATATCGGTGCGCCCAGGAGTGTAGAAAAAGAAGGTGTTGGCACCCACTGCTGCCCCGCCATTCACTGGATCGATAAATCCGGTTGGGAGCGAGCCAGGGGCCACGATCACGTTATCGAAAAAGCCGCTGCGGTTTAGGGTGCGGAAGGAACCATCCGGCCCGATGCTGACTTCCCGCAGGGAAGACGAGAAATCCCGCTCTCCCGTCCGCACGCGCTCGCGCTCATACCATTCGGCGCTGAACACCACGCGGGCCCGATCAGATTTGGCCCCAGCCAGCAAAGAAGCCTGATAGATATTGCCGCCGGAATGCTGTGGCTGCTGGAAGTTCGCGCTGACTTCGAAGCCCTCGAAATCATCACGCAAGGTGAGGTTGACGACGCCGGCCACGGCATCAGCCCCATAGATCGAGGAGGCCCCTTCCGTGAGGATGTCGACATTCTTGACGAGATTGAGGGGGATCAGGTTCAAATCGGGCTAGGAAGGCGCGCCGCGCACGCCCGTGGAAGCCAAGCGGCGCCCATTGATCAGCACCAGGGTGCGGGCCGGGCCCAAATTGCGCAGATTGATGTTGGACGAGCCAACCCCGCCATCCGGCGGGGCCTCCGTGGCGTTGGAATTGCCCGCGTTGGAATTCAGGGTCTGATCGATTTGCGTGCCATTGGCCACCGTGGTGCGCGACAACAAATCCTGGATGGAGCTGACGCCGATCTTGCGCTGCTGCTCGACATCGATGGATTGCAAAGGCGAGGGGCTGGTGAAAGTGCTCGTGCGCAGGCGCGAGCCGGTGACAACGATCTCACTCTCTTCCTGCGCGGCCTCGGCCTGCGCGGCGGCGGGCGTTGTCTGCACCACGTCTTGCGCCGCAGCCGCCGTGACCAAGGCGAAAGACGGGATCGCCGCCCCGACTAACAATCTGAGATAATTTGTCATGCTCTTCCCCAAGCTTGCTTTTGATTGCGCCGATCATGATCATATTCTTCAGCAATCATGATCAACGCGTATGGGATCAGAGGATCAGCGCGCCGCGCGCATCGTCAAGGCTTTGATGACGGGAATATGGCCCCGTGAGGCGGGATGTGAAGCTATTGTGGCGATTAAGCCACAAACTTGCCGTTATTCGATGCGGCGGCCCGCCCCCCGCCTTGCCCCCCCGCCTCCCGGGGCGGTGAGGGTGTCGGGGGGCACGCCCGCCCGAGGCCGTGGGCGCGCGTATGGGGGGTTAACC
>CAZAGL010000319.1:0-2560 GCA_964484435.1 uncultured Caulobacteraceae bacterium | reverse complement strand
CGGCGGCTCCGCCCGGCGCATACAAGGCATGGACCGCCTCATCGGCATCATAAACGGGCACGCCCTCATCGGCGAACAGCCGCGCCGTTGTCGATTTCCCCATGCCGATCGAGCCGGTAAGCCCTAGCAAAATCACGATATTTCCTCTTCGCCCAAGGCCTGCAGCATGGCCAAGCGGGCCAAGCGCTGATCCGGCAGGATATCAAACCAATGGGCGAAGGCCAGCGCCCCCTGCCCGGCCAGCATGAAAAGCCCGTCCATACACGCCATTCCTTTCTGTTGGGCGGCCAGCAAAAACGGCGTGTGGCGCGGGCGGTAAAGCGCATCGCAAGCGATCGCCCCGGCGGGCGCGGCCGCCAGGATCGGCTCAAGGGCCTCGATCGGCACATCCTGGTGGGTGGCATTGATCACGAGATCCACGCGCCGGGCAAATTGCGCCGCCTGTTCCCACGCAATGGCCTGAAGGCCAAGGCGGGTGCCGGCGTCCCGCGCCCGCGCAAAACTGCGGTTGGCAATCGCGATCTGCGCCAACCCGGCTTGGGCCAGGCCCCAGGCGATGGCCCGCCCGGCCCCGCCCGCACCAAGGATCAGGGCCGTTTGGCACCCGGCTTTCCAGCCCGGCACGGCCTGATCCAGGCCCAGCACGAAGCCGGCGCCATCGGTGTTTTCGCCGCACCAGGCCCCGCTCGTATCGCGCCGCAAGGTATTGACCGCGCCCAGCCTGGCCGCATCGGCGCTGAGGTGCACGGCGCTGCGCAAGGCGCTGGCCTTGAAGGGCGCGGTGACATTGGCACCGGCCAGGCCCCAATGGGCGAAGGTAGAAAGGCCCTCCTCCCCTACGCGCAGGGCGACATAGACAGCATCGATCCCGGCCCCGGACAGCCAAAGATTGTGCATGACGGGCGAAAGGGAATGGGCGATCGGATCACCCAATACTGCGAAAACCCGTGTCGAGCTTTTGATTTGCATCAAAGCGCCAATCCGTGCATGCGCAGCACGTCCAGCAAAGGCAGAAGCGGCAAACCGAGAATGGAAAACCAATCGCCCTCGATGGCCTCGAACAAATGCACGCCAAGGCCCTCCAGCTGATAGCCGCCCACGCTGGCCAAAGCCGCCTCCCCGACCCGGTCCAAATAGGCATCCACGAATTCTGGAGATAGCGCGCGCATGGTCAAGCTGGGCCGGGTGAGGCCTTCCCAAAGGATCTGGCCATTTTGGGCCAGCGCCGCCGCCGTCAAGAGCTGGTGGGGCTTGGCGCTGAGCGCCAAAAGATGCGCATGCGCCTGCGCCCTGTTTTTGGGCTTATCATAGATCTGGCCGGCGCAGACCAGCATTTGATCGCAACCCAAAATAAAATCCCGGGGCCGATCGGGGCACAGGCTCAGCGCCTTGGCACGCGCCAAAGCGCGCACCTGACCCTCGGCGCCGGCTTGTTGCGCGCGCAAATCCCGCTTGAGCGCCTCTTCATCCAGATTTGGCGCAATCGCCTCAAAGGCAATGTCCGCTTGGCGAAGCAGATAGGCGCGCGTGGCGCTGGACGAGGCCAGGATCAAGCCGCTCATCCCATGCGCTCCTGCTGGCGCGAGCGCTCGGCCAGAATGTTCAAAATGGCCGCGGCCGTTTCCTCGATCGAGCGGCGCGTGACATCGATAATCGGCCAGCCTTCCTTGGCGAATAGTTTTTGGGCCTCGGTAATTTCGGCACGCACGGCCTCATCCTCCACATAGGTGGTGGATTTGTTTTCTTTCATGGTGGCCAGGCGATTGCGCCGCACCATGATCAGGCGATCGGCCGAAACGGTCAGCCCCACGATCAAGGGCAGGCCCGGCTCAAACAGGCGTGCAGGCAAGGGAATCCCCGGCACGAAGGGCACATTGGCCGCCTTGACGCCCCGATTGGCCAGATAGACGCAGGTTGGCGTTTTGGACGTGCGGCTCACCCCGACCAGGATGACATCGGCAGTTTCCAATTCAATGCCGCCTTGGCCATCGTCATGGGCCATGGCAAAATTCAAGGCATCGATGCGGCGGAAATAGCTGGAATCCAGCACCCGCCCGGCCCCAATGCGATGGTTGAGTTCCTGGCCCAAATAGCGGCTGAGCATATCGAGAACCGGATCCAGCACCGCGGTGCATGGCGTGCCGATTTCGCGGCAGCGCTGCTCCAGCCGCTCGCGCAAGGCATCATTGGAAATCGTGTACATGACCACGCCGGGTGCCGCTTCGATCTCCCGCAAGACCCGATCGACCTGGCGCAAGGACCGCACCAGATAATAGGAATGCTCCAGCGGCGCGATGTTATCGAATTGGGCGCAAGAAGCGCGCATGATGCCGGCCAAGGTCTCCCCCGTGGAATCGGAAACCAGATGCACGTTGAAATAGGCAAGAAGGCGTTCGGGCATGTTCGGGCCTTTAGGAAGCGCTTAATAACGTGTTAACCAAATGGCCGCGCCCTGCATAAACCTTGTCATGGTTAACATTTCTACAATCTTGGCACCTCCATCAAGGCGATTTCCACCAGATTGTCCCATCCCGCCCAAGGCCGTTTTGGGCCAGTTGGG
>CAZAGL010000318.1:0-2565 GCA_964484435.1 uncultured Caulobacteraceae bacterium | reverse complement strand
CATGCAAAGCGTGTCAAATGGATGTGCGAAAAGTTCAAAATGCCGGTGCCCGACTGGGCTGACAACGGAACCCCGCACGCGTCCGAACTGGCGGTGCTGCGCAATGCGAGTATTCACGAGGCGCTTTTCATGGGGCAGCCGCTCGGCTTTGCGCTGCACGGTGTAGGCACTAACCTAAACCTTACTTGTGAGATGCAGGCGCTAATCTGCAGGCTTATCGTTGCCCTGCTCGGAGCAGCGAGCGCGGAATACATCAGATCCCCGGCCAATACGTATCAATGTCATGGGCTTAAGCTCGGCTAGGTTGCCGCTTCGGACGAGGACGCCGGCCTACCAGCGCTAGCTAACTAAGCAGAGACACTGCCCGCTGGATGCGCGCCTCAGGCCTTGCGCCAGCGGGCGATGAAAAAGCCATCGAGGCCGCCGGCATCGGCCAGCAATTCCGGGCTGGTGCGCACCGCGCCGGAGGGCAAAATGGCCGTGCCGAGGCCGCCGATTTCCTCGGCGCGGACGGGATCGGGCGCAAGGCCAAGGGCCGCCGCATCCGATAAGATGGCCTCGCCTTCTTCGGGCTCTTGGCTGCACACCGCATAA
This sequence comes from uncultured Caulobacteraceae bacterium, assembly GCA_964484435.1. Lineage (GTDB taxonomy): Bacteria > Pseudomonadota > Alphaproteobacteria > Caulobacterales > Aquidulcibacteraceae. Next base: position 1,971 of record CAZAGL010000318.1, on the reverse strand, counting down.
ACCAGGCAACCGCCGGGCCTTAGCATGGCCGCCGCCGCCGCCAGCAAGGCGCACTGGCCCTGCGCGAAGCGGGCGATGTGCTGGGGCCCGCGCAGCCAGGCCGCTTCGGGATGGCGGCGCAAGGTGCCGGTGGCGCTGCAGGGGGCATCGAGCAGGACGGCATCGGCCGGCTCCTGGGGCCGCCAATCCAAAGCATTGGCCTGCACCAGCATGGCATCGAGGCCCACGCGCTCAAGATTTTCGCGCAGTCTTTGCAGGCGATCGGGTGACGCATCGAGGGCGGTGACGCGCAAGCCGGCGCGCGCCAGCTGCAGCGCCTTGCCCCCCGGCGCGGCGCACAGATCGATCACGGATTGGCCGGCCTGCGCGCGCACCAAGCGGGCGGGCAAAGCGGCAGCCGCATCCTGCACCCAAAACGCACCCTCGGTAAAGCCGGGCAAGGCCTGGATGGGCGCGCTGCCGCGGGGCAGGCGCACGCTGGCCCCCAGGACGATTTCGCCGCCAACCGCCTGCGCCAAAGCCGGCGCTTCAAAGCGGGGCGTGAGATCGGTTTGCGCCTCTTGGGCGATGGCGTTGGCCATGGCCTGCGCGCGCTCTTGGCCATAAGCACCAGCCCAGCGCGCCGCCAGCCAATCGGGCAGATTGGCCAGCATGGGCAAAGCCGCGAAGCGGGCCGGGCCCTCGCTGGCGGTTTTGCGCAAAACAGCGTTCATCAGCTTGGCGAAACCCCGCGTGCTGCGGTGCGCGCCGGCCAGCTCCACCATTTCCGAAACCACGGCGTGGGCCGGCAGGCCCATGACCAGCAATTGCGCCGCGCCGCTGCGCAGCACAGCGCGGGCATCCACGGCATCTTGGGCCAAGGGCTTTTGCAGGAAGCCGGCGAGAACTGCATCGATCCGGCCCAGATGACGCAAAGCCGCGCTGGCGATGGCCCGGGCAAAGGCGCGGTCCCGCCCATCCAGGCCATCGATCAAGGGGCACTCGCCGAGCGCCTGATCCAGGCTGCGGCGATCTTCCAGAACCCGCACCAAAAGATCGGCACTCACTAGGCGCGCGTTGGCGATTATCCCCACGGGGAGCGCTGGCGCTGCGGGGAAATTTCCGGAATGGCGGTGCGCGCGCCGTGCGCATGCCCTGCCAGCGCCATCAAGCGGGCGATGCGGTTGGCCGTGCTGGGATGGGTGGAAAACAGATTATCGGCTCCCTGGCCCGAAAGCGGGTTGATGATGAAAACATGGGCGGTGGCGGGGTTTCGTTCCGCCTCATGGATCGGAATGGAATGGGCCATGCGCTCGATCTTGGCGAGGGCGCTGGCCAAGGCGGCCGGATCCTTGCACAAAGCCGCCCCCAAGGCATCGGCTTCGTATTCGCGGCTGCGGCTAATGGCCATTTGCACGATGGCGGCGGCGATCGGGGCGAGGATCATCATGGCCAGGCCGGCCAGGGGATTGGCATGGCCATTTTCGTCGCGCGGCTGAAAAAACATGGCGAAATTGGCCAGCATGCCGATGGCCCCGGCCATGGTGGCCGTGACCGTCATGGTTAAGGTGTCGCGGTGCTGCACATGCGCGAGTTCATGGGCCATCACGGCGCGGATTTCCTCGCGGCTGAGCATGCCCAGCAGGCCAGTGGTGGCCGCAACGGCTGCGTTGGCCGGATCGCGGCCAGTGGCGAAGGCGTTGGGCTGGCCCTGATCGATCACATAGATTTTGGGCATGGGCATGCCGGCCTGGCGGGCCATGGCCTGCGTATCCTGGGCATAGGCCCGCACACGCGGATCGGGAGATTGCTCGCTCGCCAACTGGGCGTTGTAATGGCGCAGGACCATGTCGCCAGAATTCCAATAGGCGAACAGATTCATGGCCGCGGCGATAACGAAGGCGATGCCCATGCCGATCGGCCCGCCGATCAGCAGGCCCACGCCCATGAACAGCGCCGTCATGGCCGCCAGGAGGGTGAAGGTCTTGAGAT
>CAZAGL010000317.1:0-2572 GCA_964484435.1 uncultured Caulobacteraceae bacterium | reverse complement strand
ATTACACCGGCAAGAGCCACAAGATCGGCGAAGTCCATGACGGCGCTGCCACCATGGACTGGATGGAGCAGGAACAAGAGCGCGGCATCACCATCACCTCGGCGGCCACCACCTGCATCTGGAACGGCAAGCGCCTGAATATCATCGACACGCCCGGGCACGTGGATTTCACCATCGAGGTGGAGCGCTCCTTGCGGGTGCTGGATGGGGCGGTTTGCGTGGCAATCAGGGCGTGGAGCCGCAAACCGAGACCGTTTGGCGCCAGGGCGATAAATATCGCGTGCCGCGCATCGTGTTCGCTAACAAGATGGATAAACTGGGCGCGGATTTCTTCCAATGCGTGGAGGATATCAAGACGCGCCTCGGGGCCCGCCCCGTGCCGATCCAATTGCCGATCGGCATCGAGAGCAGCTTCAAGGGCCTTGTCGATCTTGTCAAAATGAATGCCGTGATCTGGGAAGAGGAAAGCCTGGGCGCGAAGTTCAACATCGTCGAAATCCCGGCCGACATGCTGGAACAGGCCAAGGAATACCGCGCCGCTTTGATCGAGGCGGCGGTGGAGATGGATGATGGCGCGATGGAGCGCTATCTCGAAGGCGAAGAGCCCGATGAGGCGACGCTGAAAGCCTTGATCCGCAAGGCCGTGATCGCGCGCGCCTGGTATCCCATCCTGTGCGGCTCGGCCTTCAAGAACAAGGGTGTCCAGCCTTTGCTGGATGCGGTGGTGGATTATCTCCCTTCCCCGCACGATGTGCCCCCGATCCATGGCACCATCCCCGACACGGAAGAAGACGTGGTGCGCGCCACCAACGATTCCGAGCCCTTCGCCATGCTGGCCTTCAAGATCATGGACGATCCCTTCGTCGGCACCATCACCTTTTGCCGGATCTATTCGGGCAAATTGGCCACCGGCGATGCGCTGATCAATTCCACGCGCGACAAGAAAGAGCGCGTGGGCCGCATGTTGCTGATGCACGCCAATGACCGGGTAGATATCAAAGAGGCGTTCGCCGGCGATATCGTCGCTTTGGCCGGCCTCAAGGAAGTGCGCACGGGCGATACCCTGTGCGATCCGCAAAAGCCGGTCATCCTCGAGCGGATGGAATTTCCAGAGCCTGTGATCGAAGTGGCCATCGAGCCGAAATCCAAGGCCGATCAGGAAAAGCTGGGCGTGGCCCTGGCCAAGCTGGCGGCGGAGGATCCCTCCTTCCGCGTTTCCACCGATCCGGAATCGGGCCAGACCATCCTCAAGGGCATGGGCGAGCTGCACCTCGATATTAAAGTGGATATTTTGCGCCGCACCTATAAGGTGGATGCCAGCGTGGGCGCGCCGCAGGTTGCGTATCGCGAAAAGCTGGGCAAGCCGGCCACAATCGATTATACCCACAACAAGCAAACCGGCGGCTCGGGCCAATTCGCCCGCGTCAAGATTGAGTTTGCGCCCGGTGAGCCGGGCAGCGGCTTCGTGTTTGAAAACAAGGTCGTTGGCGGTGCGGTGCCGAAGGAATTCGTCCCTGGCGTCGAAAAAGGTTTGACCAATCAGAAGGAAAACGGCCTGCTGGCCGGCTTCCCGACCATCGATTTCAGCGCCCGCTTGATCGATGGCGATTTCCACGATGTCGATTCCAACGTGCTCACCTTCGAAATCGCGGCCCGGGCCGCGTTTCGCGAACTGAAAGAGCAAGGCGATCCCCGCCTTCTCGAACCGATCATGAAGGTTGAGTGTGTCAGTCCCGAGGAATATGTCGGCTCCGTCATCGGAGATCTGAATTCCCGCCGCGGGATGATCCAGGGCCAGGATATGCGGGGCAATGCCACGGTGATCAACGCCATGGTGCCGCTGGCCAATATGTTCGGCTATGTGAATACGTTGCGCTCCTTTAGCCAGGGGCGTGCCAGTTTCACGATGCAGTTCAGCCATTATGAAGAAGTGCCGCGCGCGGTCAGCCAAGAAGTGCTGGCCAAGCTGCGGAGTTAAGTTCTAAACCCCTTTTTGATGAAGACGCCAGTCAGGAGCCTGTGAGCGATGGCCAAGGAAAAGTTTCAGCGTACCAAGCCGCACTGCAACATCGGAACCATTGGTCACGTTGACCACGGCAAAACGACGCTGACGGCTGCCATCACCATGGTGCTGGCCAAGTCGGGCGGTGCGACCGCGAAAAAGTACGAAGATATCGATGCGGCCCCCGAAGAAAAGGCCCGCGGCATCACCATCAATACGGCGCACGTGGAATATGAGACGGTGAACCGTCACTATGCCCACGTGGATTGCCCTGGCCACGCCGATTATGTGAAGAACATGATCACCGGCGCGGCGCAGATGGATGGGGCCATTTTGGTGGTGTCCTCCGCCGACGGCCCGATGCCGCAAACGCGCGAGCATATCCTGCTGGCCCGCCAGGTGGGCGTGCCGTCCTTGGTCGTGTTCATGAACAAGGTGGACATGGTCGATGACGCCGATCTTCTGGAATTGGTCGAGATGGAAGTGCGCGAGCTGCTTTCTTATTACCAATTCCCGGGCGATGATATTCCGATCGTCAAGGGCTCGGCGCTGGCAGCCGTCGAAAACCGC
>CAZAGL010000316.1:0-2573 GCA_964484435.1 uncultured Caulobacteraceae bacterium | reverse complement strand
AGCTTGCCCTTCAGATAAGCCCTCGAAAAACTGCGCAACCGGCATGTCCAGCGCGGCGGCCATATCGAACAGCCGGCTGGCGGCGATGCGATTGGTGCCTTTTTCGTATTTTTGCACCTGCTGAAAGGTGATGCCCAGCATGTGCGAGAGCTGCTCCTGGCTCATGCCGAGTTCGAAGCGCCGCGCGCGCACCCGCTCGCCGAGCCGCTTATCGATATGGTTCGCCGTCCGCTCCCCGCATGCAGAAAAGCCCATGATTTCTTCCGTGATTTGCGCTTCATTCATTTGCAAAATGCTTTCCCTTCCCCGCAGCCCTGGGCTGTCTGTAGTCTGTTTCCAATCTAAGGATGCTTGTTTCATATGGCAATCGCTTACACCCAAAGCGGGTGAGTGTGGATGGGCTAATCCCCGGCGGCCGGGGCGGCGGCCGAAACCGGTGCTGCATTTGGCCCATCTTCCCAATTGCGCTGGCGCAAAGCCGTTTGCCCCATGCCCCGTGCGGCGAAGCGTCGCGCCAGAAATTCGTAGAAAAACCAGTCTTTTAAGCCAAATGGCGTGACATGATAGAGCAATCGCTCAAATAGCGTCCAGGTCACGCCGGCGCGATCGGTGCGGCGATTGGAGCTTTGGCAGTACAAATTGGGGCTGTAGGCGATGCGCCCCTGTTTCAGCACGCGGTGGATTAGCTCATGATCAAACAAGACGTAGGGCCAAAGCTGCGCGCCATAGCCACCGCTGGCCCGCAGCGCCGCAAGGCGAAAGCAGTGGCCATAGCCGCCGGTATGGGCCTGGCCGCGCAGCATGTGCGATACGAGCACGCCCTTATGGCGCTTGAGCAAGGCCCCAAAAGTGGAGGGATCGGCCCCCACGCTTATGGCCATGACCCCGACAAGCCCTTCTCCGCCGGCATCAAACAGCTTGGCGGCCTGATCGAGATAATGCGGCGGATAGATCGTATCGGCATCGCAAATGGCGATGAAATCGGTGCTGGCCAGCGAAATCCCGGCCTCCAGCGCGTTGATCTGGCCAGGGATCGGCTCTCGCAGATGGATGGCCTCTACCCCCTCTATGCCCTCGGTGATGGCCCGGGCGATCTCTCCCGATCCATCGGTGGAATTGTTGTCCACCAGGATCAGGGTCAAAGGCCGGGCTGTCTGCGCCAGCAAAGAGCGCAACGTGGCGGCGAGAAAGCCGTTGGCTTCGTTGTAATAGGGCACGACAACCGACCAGCGCGCCCCCGCCTTCTTGGCAGATTGCGTTACAGCATCCATGCTTGACGGCCGGAAATGTGAAGAATTGCGTATAAGCGGGGCAAAGAGAGCATGGCGCAGGTTCCTAACTGCCCCGAAGAGGCTTGACAATGCGCGTCGCATCAGGCGGCACCCGCATGTGCGCAGGGCCTTGGCCGGGTGGGGGATTGCGTTTAATCTCCGGCTTTGCGCGCCGTGCTGTTTTGGCTAAGCGCGCGCAGCCGGAAACCCATGATGCAAGCATGCGCGGAATGGAACGATCCCAGCCCCGAGCAGTTTTTCACACAGATCGTGCCGCGCGGCGCGCCGGCCATTCTGCGCGGCCATGCGGCCTCCTGGCCCATGACGCAAACGGCGCAGGCCGGGGATGAGGCGCTGGCGGATCATCTCAAAGGCTTTGCCAGTACGGCCCCGGCGCTGACCTTTATCGGCCCGCCCGAAATCGAAGGCCGCTTTTTCTACGCCGAGGATATGAAGGGCCTGAATTTTGAGCGGGTCCAGCTGCGGGTGGGCGAGGTGCTGGATCGCATCCTGGCCCAAAAGGGCGCAGTGAGGCCGCTTTCGATCTATGCCGGCGGCGTGCCCGTGCGCACCCATTTGCCGGGCCTGGAAGTGCAAAACCGCAGCCCGCTGATCGATCCGGCCGGGCAGAACTTGATTTCGCTGTGGATCGGCAATCGCACCCGCATCGCGGCCCATTGGGATCTGCCGCAAAATCTCGTGTGCGTGGTGCGCGGCCGGCGGCGCTTCACGCTGTTCCCGGCCGAGCAGGTGGCCAATCTGTATGTCGGGCCCCTGGATTTCACGCTGGCGGGCCAGCCTTGCAGCATGGTGGATTTCGCCGCGCCGGATTTTGAGCGCTTTCCAAGATTTCGCCTGGCTTTGGATTGCGCCCAGGAGGCGCTGCTGGAGCCGGGCGATGCCCTCTATATGCCCAGCCTCTATTGGCATCATGTGGAGGCTGATGATTCCTTCGGGGCCATGATGAATTTCTGGTGGCGCGATGGCCCGTCTTATCTCGTCACGCCCATGCTGACGTTGATCCATGCTTTGCTGACGCTGCGCGATCTGCCGAAAGATGAGCGCGCGCGCTGGCAGGCCATGTTCGCGCATTATATTTTCGAGGCCGATGGGGATCCGTTCGCCCATCTGCCCGATCACGCCCGCGGCGTATTTGGCCCGCAAACCCCGCAGACGCTCCACGCCATCAAGGAGCACTTGCTGGCCAGCCTGAAGCGCTGAGCGGTGAGGTTTGGGCCATGAGCACATCTGCCGCCTTGCCACTGACCGTGGATATGGATGGCACCTTGATCGCCACCGATG
>CAZAGL010000315.1:0-2574 GCA_964484435.1 uncultured Caulobacteraceae bacterium | reverse complement strand
GGTGGAAGAGGCGCGGGGCGGGACCCTTTGCCTTGAGGATATCGAGGCGATGCCGTTCTCGCTTCAGGCGCGCCTGCTGACCCTCATCAACGAGCAGGGCACGCCGCCCGAGACGCGGATCATTGCGATCTGCAACCAGCACGCGCCCGACAAGAATCTCGAAGGCCTGTTGCGCCCCGACCTCTTCTATCGCCTGGGCGCCATGACCATCGTCTGCCCGCCCCTGCGCACGCGGGGCGAGGATATCCTGACGCTGTTCACCCGCATGTCCGAGCAGTTCGCCGAGGAATATGGTTGCGAGGCGCCCGCCGTGACCGCGCAGGAGGCCGCGCAGCTGTTGCAGGCGCCCTGGCCCGGGAACGTGCGGCAGCTGGTAAACGTGGCCGAACGGGCCGTCCTGCAGAACCGGCGCGGGACGGGGTCGATCGCCAGCCTGCTGATGGCCGACAACGAGGCGGCGGGGCCGACGCTGACAACCGAGGGCAAACCGCTGAAGGACTATGTGGACGCCTTTGAACGGATGCTGATCGACAACACGATGCGGCGGCACAAGGGGTCCATTGTTGCGGTGATGGAAGAGCTGTGCCTGCCACGCCGGACCCTGAACGAGAAGATGGCCAAATATGGGTTGACGCGGTCGGACTATGTCTGAGGTGTAGGCTAAACCTCCGGTTGCGCGCGGGACAGCCGTCCCGCGCAAAAATCGGCCATTGTGTTTCCTGTATTGCTGCCGCTATGGTCACCGAACGCGGATATGCCGGTCCTCGAGGACAGGCGGCCTGCGTTCCAGTTTCGCTGCCGGGCGCGCGGACAGGTCCACCGGGCCGAAAGCGCCGTCCCGTGCGGAAGTCAGGGCCGGAAGGCCAAAGTTCGCCCGGCAAGTCCCTGACTTGTCCGGACAATCAGAAAGGGCGGCGGGCTTTCGTCGCCAGGGACAGAACCGCGATGCCGCAAGGGCCACGACAGGTGACAGGGAACAGGGGACGCAAGTCCGCCCGGTCCGTCGCCCGCCACGTGTGCAAGCCCCGCGCCATCGCCCGTACAAGTCGCCACAATCCGTTCCCGAACCGAAGCGTCGCCTTGTGCGACAGGGCCTTGGGGCCGGATGGGCGCTATGGAACATCATGGCCAAGAAAATGCTTATCGATGCCACCCACGCCGAGGAAACTCGGGTCGTGGTGGTGGACGGAAACAAGGTCGAGGAGTTCGACTTTGAAACCCTGAACAAGCGTCAGCTTCAGGGGAACATCTATCTCGCCAAGGTCACGCGGGTCGAACCCTCGCTGCAGGCGGCCTTTGTGGATTACGGCGGGAACCGGCACGGCTTCCTCGCCTTTGCCGAAATCCACCCGGACTACTACCAGATCCCCGTCGCCGACCGGAAGGCGCTGCTCGAGGAAGAGCGCGCGCTGGCGCGCGCCGAGGACGACGAGGAGAACGGACGCCGCCGCCCCCGTCCGCCGCGCCCTGCGCGGGCCGAGGCGGCACAACCTGACGACCGCGTGACTGCCGAGATCAGCGGGATGGACGTGGTGGATCTGGGCGAGGAAACGGGAGCCGACACCCTGATCGAGGCGATGGCAGATGCGCCTGCCCATTCCCACGACCATGACCACGAGCTCGAGAACGGTGGTGATGAGCCCGAAAAGCCCTACCGTGCGATGGACAACGCGAGCGACGTGGATGACGAGATCGAGTCGGTCGCCGAAGAGGACGTGGCCGAGGAAATTCGCGCGCCCCGGAAACCCCGCGCCCGCCGGTACAAGATCCAGGAAGTGGTCAAGGTCCGGCAGATCATGCTGGTGCAGGTGGTCAAAGAGGAACGTGGCAACAAGGGCGCCGCGCTGACGACCTACCTCTCGCTCGCCGGGCGCTATTGCGTTCTGATGCCCAACACGGCGCGCGGCGGCGGCATCTCCCGCAAGATCACGCAGGCCGCCGACCGCAAGAAGCTCAAGGAAATCGCGAACGAGATCGAGGTGCCGGAAGGTGCCGGCCTCATCATCCGCACGGCAGGGGCCAAGCGCACCAAGCCCGAGATCAAGCGCGACTACGAATACCTGATGCGCCTGTGGGAGCAGATCCGCGAACTGACGCTGCGCTCCATCGCGCCCGCGCCGATCTACGAGGAAGGCAACCTGATCAAGCGGTCGATCCGCGACCTCTTCAACCGCGAGATCGACGAGGTGCTGGTCGAGGGCGAGGCGGGGTATCGCACCGCGCTCGACTTCATGAAGATGATCATGCCGTCCCACGCCCGGGACGTGAAGCTCTACACCGAGCCGATGCCGCTTTTTGCGCGGTTCCAGGTGGAAAGCTACCTGGCCTCGATGTTCAACCCGGTCGTGCAGCTGAAATCCGGCGGCTACATCGTGATCGGCGTGACCGAGGCGCTTGTCGCCATCGACGTGAACTCCGGCCGCGCGACGAAAGAGGGGTCGATCGAGGACACCGCCCTCAAGACCAACCTTGAAGCCGCCGAGGAAGTGGCCCGGCAGTTGCGCCTGCGCGACCTGGCTGGCCTGATCGTCATCGACTTCATCGACATGGAAGAGCGCAAGAACAACGCCGCCG
>CAZAGL010000314.1:0-2578 GCA_964484435.1 uncultured Caulobacteraceae bacterium | reverse complement strand
GGGCTATGTTGGGGAGATGAGCACAACCTGGACCCCCGCTTCCTGGCGCGATTTCCCTGCGCGCCATATTCCCAGCGATTATCCGGACGCATCGGCCTTGCAGGCGGTGGAGAAGGTTTTGCGCGGTTATCCGCCCTTGGTGTTCGCTGGGGAGGCGCGCAATCTGAAAGCGGCCTTGGCCAAGGTGTCCCGCGGGGAGGCCTTTTTGCTGCAAGGTGGTGATTGCGCCGAAAGCTTCAAGGAATTTCACCCCGACAGCATCCGCGATACCTTCCGCGCCTTGATGCAGATGGCCGTGGTCTTGACCTATGCCGGGGCCAAGCCGGTGGTCAAACTGGGGCGCATTGCCGGCCAGTTTGCCAAGCCACGCAGCGAGGCTACCGAAACGCGTGACGGCATCACCCTGCCAGCCTATCGCGGCGACAATATCAACGGCATGGAATTCACCCCAAGCGCGCGCACGCCCGATCCCGAGCGGCTGCTGCGCGCCTACGGCCAATCGGCCGCCACGCTCAATCTCATTCGGGCCTTCGCCAATGGCGGCTATGCCGATCTGCACAATGTGCATCGCTGGACCTTGGGCTTTGTGGCGGGCAGCAGCCAGGGCAAGCGCTATGCCGAATTGGCCGATCGCATCACGGAATCGCTCGATTTCATGGCCGCCTGCGGGATCACGCCGGAATCCTCCCCGGCCATGCGGCAGGTAGATGTCTATACCTCCCATGAGGCGCTGTTGCTTGGCTATGAAGAGGCCATGACTCGCGTGGATTCCACCTCCGGCCAATATTACGATACCAGCGCGCATTTCCTGTGGATCGGCGATCGCACCCGCCAGCCCGATGGCGCGCATGTGGAATTCGCCCGAGGGGTGAAAAACCCGATCGGCCTCAAATGCGGCCCCTCTCTGGAGCCGGAGGATTTGCTGCGGCTGATCGATATCCTCGATCCGCACAATGAGCCGGGCCGCCTGACCCTGATCGCCCGTTTCGGTGCCGACAAGGCGGCCAAGGGCCTGCCACGATTGGTGCGGGCCGTGCAGCGGGCCGGGCGCCACGTGGTGTGGTCCTGCGATCCCATGCATGGAAATACGTTGGTCACTGCCGGCGGCTTCAAAACCCGCCCCTTCGATCGCATCCTCGCCGAAGTGCGCACCTTCATGGAAATTCTGCCCAGCGAAGGGGCCCATCCCGGCGGCGTGCATGTGGAGATGACGGGCCAGGATGTCACCGAATGCCTCGGGGGGGCCATGGCGCTGAACGAGGAGGATTTATCCTCCCGCTATCACACCCATTGCGATCCGCGGCTGAACGGCGCGCAGGCGCTCGATCTCGCCTTTTTGATCGCCGAGGGTCTGCGTGCCCATCGAGGAGGGTTGCGCGCCAGCGCGGCCAGCTGAATGCCATAAAGCGCCGAGGAAAATGGGGTTACCGGCCGCCGGCACTGGTGCCCGAAACGGCGATTGCGTTGGGCCCGGGGAGGGTCGTCAATTCGGCATCGGCCGGGCACATGGCGATGGACATGCCCTCGGGCAGTTTGGTTTGGGCATCCCCGCAGGCGGATTTCAACTGCGCGCGCGTCAAGCCGATGGCGGTTTGCAGATCGGCACCGCGCAATTGGGCCCCCGTGAAATCCGCATCCGTGACCAATGCAGAGGTGAAATCGCTGTTCGGCAGGCGCGCATTGCGGAAACTGGCCCCGCGTAAAATCGTGCCGGTGAAGCGGGCGTTTGGCAGATTCGCGGAGGTGAAATCGGCCTGATCGAGGCGCACGCCCGCCGCCACCAGGCGCTGGATGCGCGCCTCAACCGCGCGCGTGCGCTGAAAATTGCTGCCCGGCGTCATCACATAATCGGGCAGCACCTTGCTGGAAAGATCGCAGGCGCAGCCCAAGCCGGCCGTGGGCCGCATGGAAACCAAGGCCCGTTCCGCAGCCAGTGCCGGCCCGGAACAGGCCCAGACACAGGTCAAAACTTTCAGCGAGTTGACAACAAGGCGCATGGGATGAGGCTATCTGCATACGGGCGGCAAGGCCAATGAAAATGGAGTAATTTCAGATTTGTCAATTGCCCAATTCGCCGCGTTGGCTGGACTTGCCGCATGCTGCGCACAGGCTGGCCCCGGAGCCATCTTCTTCGATGGTGAAATGGCCGCAACTGGCGCAGGCTTCGCCGCCATAGCGGGCAATGGGCGCACCTGCGCTTGCCGGCCCCGCTTGGCCCTTATCGAGGCCCTTTCGGGCATTGAATAACACCAAATTATCGGGGCTGCGCCCACGGCTGAAGCCGCGCGAAATCAGCTGCGCCGCGTCCTGGGCGGTTTGGCCCAGCCCATCGGAGCGCGCGTCGAACGGATCGACATGGGCAAGATCGGTGCGGCCGAGATAAGAAACCGCCAATTCGCGAAACAGATAATCGAGGATCGAGGTGGCGTGGCGCACCGTATCATTGCCGCGCACCTCGCCGGCGGGCTCAAAGCGCGTGAACAAAAAGGCATCGACGAATTCTTCGAGCGGCACGCCGTGCTGCAGGCCCATCGAAATGGCGATCGCGAAATTGTTCATCAAGGAGCGAAACGCCGCC
>CAZAGL010000313.1:0-2581 GCA_964484435.1 uncultured Caulobacteraceae bacterium | reverse complement strand
ACGCCCTATCTGCTGTTCATGATCGGGGAATATCTCAACATCGTGCTGATGTGCGCGATGGCCTGTGTGCTGTTTTTGGGCGGCTGGCACAGCCCGTTCGGGGCGGTGGATAACCCGTTTTTCGGGTTTTTCTGGTTCTGGGCCAAATCCTTGTTCATGTTTTTTCTGTTCGCCATGGCGAAGGCCGTGGTGCCGCGCTATCGCTATGATCAGCTGATGCGAATCGGCTGGAAGCTGTTTTTGCCGACAACCCTGTTCGCGGTGGCGGTGCTGGCGGTGTATGTGACCTATACCGGCGCACCATTGCCCGCGATCGCGGCACGGGGCTGAGGGGATAGCCATGGCACGACTCATTCAGGCGATGCGCGGCGCGCTGATGCTGGATTTCATCGCCGGCTTTCTGGTGGCTATGAAATATTTCCTGCGCCGCAAGCCAACTGTGAATTATCCATTTGAAAAAAATGCGGTTTCGCCGCGCTTTCGGGGGGAGCACGCGCTGCGCCGCTATCCCAATGGCGAAGAGCGCTGCATTGCCTGCAAATTGTGCGAGGCCATCTGCCCGGCCCAGGCCATCACCATCGAGGCTGAGCCGCGCGCTGATGGCTCGCGCCGGACCATCCGCTATGACATCGATATGGTGAAGTGCATCTATTGCGGCTATTGCCAGGAAGCCTGCCCGGTGGATGCGATCGTGGAAGGGCCCAATTTCGAGTTCGCGACCGAAACGCGCGAAGAATTGTATTATGACAAAGCCAAATTGCTCGATAACGGCGATCGCTGGGAAATGTTGATCGCCAAGAATCTGGAACTCGATGCGCCCTATCGTTGATCCCCGTTTGGACGCCCTGTGGAAGGGATTGGTGCCATGACGCTTGCTGGCCTCGCATTTTACTTGCTCAGCGGCATGGCTGTGCTTTCGGCCTTGATGGTCGTTAGCCTGCGCAATCCCGTGCACTCGGTGCTGTTTTTGATTCTTACCTTCTTTTCCGCTGCGGGCCTGTTCGTGCTGCTCGGGGCCGAGTTTTTGGCCATGCTTTTGGTCGTGGTCTATGTCGGCGCGGTGGCGGTGCTGTTTTTGTTCGTGGTGATGATGCTCGATGTCGATTTCGTTGAGCTGAAACAGGGATTCACGCGCTATTTGCCGCTGGGCCTTCTGGTGGCCTTGGCCCTGCTGGCCCAATTGGTAATGGTGAGCCTTGCCTGGCTGGAGCGTGCGGGGCCCGATCGAGCCCCTTTGGCTTCGGTGCCGGGCCTGACCAATACCGAGACCCTGGGGCGGGTTCTTTACACCGATTATGTCCTTCTGTTTCAGCTGGCGGGCATGATTTTGCTGGTGGCCATGATCGGGGCCGTGGTGTTGACGCTGCGCCACCGCCCAGGAGTGCGCCGCCAGGATGTATCCGCCCAAGTGGGGCGCAGCCGGGCCAAGGCCGTCCGGCTATACGATATTCGCCCTGGCCAGGGCCTGAATTGAGGGGAATGTGATGGAAATTGGCCTGCCGCATTACCTGATCGTCGCTGCCGCCTTGTTCACCATCGGCGTTCTGGGCCTGTTCGTGAACCGCAAAAATGTGATCATCCTGCTGATGTCCATCGAGCTGGTCCTGCTGGCCGTGAACATCAATCTGGTTGCGTTCTCGGCCTTTTTGCACGATGTGGCCGGGCAGGTGTTCGCCATGTTCGTGCTGACGGTGGCCGCTGCCGAGGCGGCCGTGGGCCTTGCCATTCTTGTCACCTATTTCCGTAATCGCGGGGATATCGCGGTGCAAGATCTCAACCTGATGAAAGGCTGAGCCCCCCGTGATCGAACAGACGATCCTGTTTGCACCGGCTTTTGCGGCCGCCGCCGCCGGGCTTTTGCAAAAGCCGCTGGGTGATCGCCTGGCCATGGCCCTGACGACCGGGCTGGTGCTGCTGGCGGCCGGCCTATCCATTTTTGTGTTCGCGGATCTTACGTGGTTTGGCGGCGCGGCGCGCGTGATCGAGATCGCGCCCTTTGTTGATGTCGCGGGCTTTACCTCGCATTGGTCGATCCGCATCGATGCGCTTTCGGCGGTGATGCTGGTGGTGGTGACCAGCGTTTCGGCCCTCGTGCACGTGTATTCTATCGGTTACATGGCCGAGGATCCGCATCGGGCCCGGTTTTTCAGCTTTCTGTCGCTGTTCACCTTCGCGATGCTGGCTTTGGTCACGGCCAATGATTTTCTGCAGATGTTTTTCGGCTGGGAGGGGGTGGGCCTCGCTTCCTATCTGCTCATCGGGTTTTGGTATCATAAACCCTCGGCCAATGACGCGGCCATCAAGGCCTTCGTTACCAACCGGGTCGGGGATGTTGGTTTCGCGCTGGGGATCATGGCCTGCTATCTGGCCTATGGCACGATCGAGTTCGATACCCTGTTCGCGGCCATCGCCGCGGATCCGGGCAAGGCCTTCCATTTTGAATTTCTGGACGCGCTCGGCGTTCATGCGCCCTTGCACGCCCCCGCTTTGGAAGTGATCGGCGTACTGTTGTTCATCGGGGCGATGGGCAAATCGGCGCAGCTTTTCCTGCATGTCTGGTTGCCCGATGCGATGGAGGGGC
>CAZAGL010000312.1:0-2584 GCA_964484435.1 uncultured Caulobacteraceae bacterium | reverse complement strand
CAGCCTTGAATCAGCGTTCGCGCCTCTTGGGAACCCACTTTGTCAGCAGATCCTAGTGTCCTGAAACCGAAGTTCGCGAAGAATTCGATCCAATTGTTCGGCGAACTTCTGGTTCAAAAAGGGTACGAGAATTATATATATTTAGCGTGGCTTTGGATTCAGAAATTCGCTATCCGGCCGCCATAAATTGGGGGCGAATTTCGAAATTCGCCACATTACATGGGAAATGGAGCCAAAGCATTAATGGCGCTTGGCTCAATTCCAGGGCTTGCCGAACATCGACCGAGCCGCCGCGCGCACGGCCGCTTCTGAATCAAGCTGCGGCGTCCAGCCGAGTGCTTCAATTTTGGTGGTGTTATAATCGACCTTCGGCACGTCGCCGATCCAGCCGCGATCACCGCCGGTGAACTCGATTCTGGCATCAAAGCCCGATTCCTCAACAACAATCTCCGCCATGCGGCGAACCGAGGCGCGCGTGCTGCCTGCAATGTTGAAAAAATTCACGCGCTCTTTCGCCTTGTCCCAAATCAGCAAGATCGCCGCGATGAGATCAGAGACGTGCAGATAGGGCTTGATCTGAGAGCCGTCGCCGAGCACTTCGAGGCGCTCGGGCGTGGCTTTCAGCTTTCGCGCGAAGTCATAGACCGCACCATGGGTGGAGCGCTCACCCACCACGTTGGGAAACCGCGCGATCCAGGATTGGATGCCGTAATTTTCACCATAAGACGAGATGAACGCCTCCGATGCCATTTTCGCGGCCCCATAGTGGGAAATCGGGAATAATGGGCCGTGGTCCTCACGGATCTTTCCGGGTGCTTCGCCGTAAATGGCCGAGGTCGAGGCGAAGACGATCTGTTTCACGCTATTGAGGCGCATGGCTTCTAGCACAGCATAGGTGGTCAGGAGCGTGGCGCTGAAATCGGTGTCGGGATTGGCGTGACTGCGCGCAATGTCGGAATTGGCGGCAAGATGGAAAACAGCGCCGAAGCCTTCGGCGGCAAACACGGCCTGTAATGCCGTTTCGTCGGCCACATCCATTTCGATGAGCTTGAATTCATCCCGATCAATGAGATGCGCGACGTTCTCGGGGCGGCCGAGCACGAAATTATCCGCAGCCACGATCGCATGCCCGCGTTCGAGCAAGCGATCGCAGACATGGCTGCCGATGAAACCCGCCCCGCCAGTGACCAGGATTTTCAAAGCATTCCTCGTGAGCAATCTGAACTGTCAGGCCGTGTCGCGACGCACGGCGATAAACTGCGCGAGCACATGCATCAATGCCTGATGGGCGTCCTCCACAATCCCGTAATTGTCGGCGAGGACGTGGAGAGGCGTTTGGGCAATGTCTTTGAGCTTGCCACCCTTGAAGCCAGACAAACCGATGCTGGCCATGCCGCGGGCGTGCGCGGCCTCTACGGCGGCCAAAATGTTCGGGCTGTTGCCGGAGGACGAGATCGCGACCAGCACGTCTCCTGCCTGGCCATGGAAGTTTACCTGGGTCGAGAAAACCTTTTCGAAGCCAAAGTCATTGGCGATGGCGGAATAGAGCGCGACATTCGCCGACATGGAAAACGAAGAGATTGTCGGATGACCTTCGACATGTGTGCCCTTCGTCCAGTCACAGCATAGGTGATCGGCAATTGCGGCAGAGCCGCCATTGCCGACCGCATAGATGCGCGCGCCCTTCGCGGCGGCCGATTCAATAACACTGCGTGCCTGGTCAAGCATGGCGCTGTTGACCGTCCTGAGCGCTTCACCAAGGCGCGCCGCATAGGATTGAAGATAAGCACCGATCGTGGAGGTATCGAAAGTTTCGTTGCGATGTCGCGGGTCCACTTGCATGGGTCTTTACCTTACCTTTTGTTTCGCACATCTGGTGACCATGCGCGGTGGCCGTCTCCCGACCAGGCACCTCGGATGTTGCCGTTGTGACCGTGCTGGAATACCTGTTGCGGCGAGGGGCCAAAACATGACGCAAAGCCCATGCCCATCGATCCTCGCTGTCCAAAGCCTTAGGCAGGCCCTGATACTGGCGACTGGGAGCATTCGCAAGTCCGCCGCGGCAGAGTGTGGCTGACACGCGATATATCTGGTTTTTGTAGCACGCGATGCGTCCGGTTTAGCCCGGAGGGATCGTGGTGGAGGTGCAGATACGGATGGCACCGCTGGTGGAGGTGTTTGGCAAGGTCCGGCCGGGCGGTTTGAGCCGGGTTGCGGCGCAGGCGCTTGGCTTGAGCGAGCGGCATGTTCGCCGGCTTTACGCTGCTTTCCAAGAGGACGGCCCGACTGCGATCGTGGACCGGCGGCGCGGTCGGCGCGCGTCCAATCGCGCGCCGACCGAGATGGTGGACTGGGTGGCCGAGCCGTACCGGACCTGCTGTTTCCAGTTCAGTGCTCAGCATACTTTACACGCCGAAACGTTATGCACCGCTTTCTGCAACTGGGGCCCAATTGAGACCCCGCGCCAATTTTGGCCTTTTGGGCCGAGCGTCAATGTCAGCTAAGTCCTAGAAAACACTGGCGCGCCCGGAGCGATTCGAACGCCCGACCCCCAGATTCGTAGTCTGGTGCTCTATCCAGCTGA
>CAZAGL010000311.1:0-2589 GCA_964484435.1 uncultured Caulobacteraceae bacterium | reverse complement strand
GCTCGGCGCTGGCAGCCGTCGAAAACCGCGATCCGGAAATCGGCGAAAATGCCATTCTGGAACTGATGAAGGCGGTCGATTCCTATATTCCCCAGCCCGAGCGGCCGGTGGATCTGCCCTTCCTCATGCCGATCGAAGACGTGTTCTCCATTTCCGGCCGCGGCACGGTGGTGACTGGCCGGGTCGAGCGGGGGATTATCAAGGTGGGTGAGGAAATCGAAATCCTTGGCATCCGCGATACGCAAAAATCCATCGTCACGGGCGTGGAAATGTTCCGCAAGCTGCTCGATCAGGGGCAAGCGGGCGACAATATCGGGGCCTTGCTGCGCGGCGTCGATCGCGAGGGCGTTGAGCGCGGCCAAGTCTTGGCCAAGCCGGGCTCGATCAAACCGCACAAGAAGTTCGAGGCCGAAGCCTATATCCTCACCAAGGAAGAAGGCGGGCGCCACACGCCCTTCTTCACCAATTATCGGCCGCAATTTTATTTCCGCACCACCGATGTCACCGGCATCGTGCAATTGCCGGAAGAAACCAAAATGGTCATCCCCGGCGATAACGTGAAAATGACCGTGGAATTGATCATGCCCATCGCCATGGATCAGGGCCTGCGTTTCGCTATCCGCGAAGGCGGGCGCACGGTGGGGGCCGGCGTCGTCTCGAAAATCCTGGAATAGTCAATCCAATATTCGTGTTGATTTTCAGCATTTTGGGCGCTTCTCGTCAGGGGGGCGCTCATTTGCTATTGGGCCTTGCACTTTTCTGGAAAGTTCTTATCATTTATCGATAAACCGCAAATTGGCGGGGTGGAGTCGAGCGTGAAACAATTTCTCATCACGGTTGCCGGCGTTTTGGTTGGCCTAGTCCTGTTTGTGATCGTCGTGCCCTTCGCGCTGATATCGGCGATCGGCAGTTCGACGAAAAAGGTAGAGCCAAGCGAATTGGTGCTCACCCTCGATATGCGTGAGCCGATCAGTGACCAATCTTCCAACACGCCGTTCAACTTTGGCTCGGAAGCCTCAACCGTGGCCATCGTGCGCAAATTGCACGAGGCGGCGGCCGATAAGAAGGTCAAGGGCCTGGTGCTGCGCGCCAGCTCCGCGGGCCTGGCCCCAGCCCAGGCCGAAGAGATCCGCAACGCCATCGCCGATTTCCGCAAATCCGGCAAATTCACCATGGCGCATCTGCAGAACGATGCCCTGCAAACCTCGATGACCGGCTATGCCGCCGTGGCCGGGGTGGAAGAATTGTGGCTGCAGGAAACCGGGGATTTCATGCCCATGGGCATGGCGTCAGAAACCACCTTTTTGGGCGGGGCTTTTGAGAAATTCCACGTTACCCCGCAGTTCGAGCAGCGCTCGCAGTTCAAGAACGCGGTCAATGTCTATACCGAGAAGGGCTATACCCCGGCCCACAAGGAGGCCACCGAATCCCTGCTCAACAGCCTGTTTGATGCCTTTATCGGCACCATCTCGGCCGATCGCGGCCTTTTGGTTGATGACGCGCGCCGGGTGATTACCGGCACGCCCTATACGGCGAAAAAGGCCGTGGAACTCAAGCTGGCCGATAAGTTGGGCCGCCCCGAAGATGTCGAGCGCGCCGCGCTCAAGCGCGCCGGCAAAGCCGCCAAGCTGACCGATCTGATGGCCTATGGCGGCTATGTCGAGGATTCCGGCCCGGTCATCGCGCTGGTCAATGCCGAGGGCGATATCGTCAGTGGCCCGGCCCAGCCCGCTTTGTTCGGCAGCGAGGGCATCAATAGCGATGCGGTTTCCGAGGCGCTTGCGCAGGCGGCCGAGGATGAGGATGTGAAGGCCATCGTCTTCCGCGTATCCAGCCCCGGCGGCTCTGCCGTGGCCTCCGATCAGATCGCCCATGCCGTGGCCTATGCCCGCGAAGCCGGCAAGCCGGTGGTGGTTTCCATGGGCCAATATGCGGCCTCTGGCGGCTATTACATCTCCGCCGGTGCCGATGCGATCGTCGCCTTGCCGACCACGATCACCGGTTCGATTGGGATTTTCGGCGGCAAGCTCGTGCTCGGCGAAGCGATGGAGCGCTATGCCGGGCTCACCTCCGGCACCATTTCCGTCGGCTCCGATCTCATCAATATGGGCTCGCCCGATCGCCCCTTCACCAATGCCGAGCGCCAGGCCTTCGCGACCTGGATCGATCGCGGCTATGATGATTTCAAGGGCAAAGTGGCGGCGGGCCGCAAGCTGTCGCTCGAGCAGGTCGAGGCGATCGCCAAAGGCCGTGTCTGGACCGGCACGCAGGCCAAGGAGCGCGGCCTCGTGGATGAATTGGGCGGCCTCGATGTGGCCTTGGCCAAGGCCAAGGTTCTGGCCGGCCTGAAGCCCGATGCCAAAGTTTCTTTGCGCACCTTCCCCGGTGAGCGCAGCCCGGTTGAACAATTGCAGGAATTGTTCGGGGCCAGTTCGCAGGCGGCGCAGGGCGCGATCCTGCTCGGTGTCATCGCGGGTGATGAAAAACTCAACCGGGCCTGGCAGGCCTTGCAAACGCGCGAGGCCCAAGCCGGGCTGCGCGCGCGCGAAGAATTGGGGGATGTGCGCTAAGGCGCACCTTCCCGGCTGC
>CAZAGL010000310.1:0-2590 GCA_964484435.1 uncultured Caulobacteraceae bacterium | reverse complement strand
TCTGATTTCCAATTCCCTGAAATATCGCTCACCGGGAATGAGCCCGGAAATCACCATCAGCTCCAAGCCCGCCGGCCCCAATGTGCTGATCTTGTTCGCCGATAACGGCATCGGCATTGCGCCCAGCCATGCCGAGGACATCTTCAAAATGTTCAGCCGCCTGCATTCCGATGCGGAATATTCCGGGCATGGCATGGGCCTTTCGATTTGCCGCAAAGTGTGTGAAATTCATGATGGCGCGATCGATCTGGACAAGTCGGTCCAGTCGGGCGCGCGCTTCATCATCCGCCTGCCACGCCCGCAGGCGGCGGCCAAATCCAAGCCCGCTACGAAAGGCGCGAAGAAATGAAGGGTGCCGACATCCTCGTTGTGGATGATTCCGCCGCCGATCGCGCCTCGATCCGTATTGCGTTCGAGCGCACCGGCCATCCCATCAAGCTGCATTTCGCGCATAATGGCAAAATGGCCCTGGATCTGCTGCGTGCCGAAGGGGGCGCGGCCATGGTCGTGCGCCCGCATTTATGCGTGCTGGATGTGAAAATGCCGGGCCTGTCTGGCCTGCACGTGCTGCAGGCCCTGAAGGCCGATAACAAGCTGGTGGAGATGCCGGTGATCATGTTGTCCGGCTCGGATGATCAGGCCGATATCAGCGCCGCTTACCGATTGTTCGCCAGCGGCTATATCAAGAAGCCCACCAATGCCGAAGGCCTGCACGAAGTGGCCGATGTGCTGGGGCGGCTCTGTTCCAGCATTCTGGCTTTCTCCCACAAATGACGGGCCGCGCGCCGATGGATTCGGCACGGGCCGATCGTTTCCAGGGCGAAGGGCATTGCGTGTTTCGCTGCCGGATCGATCGCTTCGATCGCATCGTGGAATTGGCGGGAGACGATGTTGCCGATTTCGTCGAAACCATGCCGGCCGCCGCCCCGAATGGCCTGATCGGCTCCAGCATCTATGACCATGTCAGCGGGCATTTCACCCGCCGTTTCTTGCGCAGCTTCATCGAGGATGCGCGCAAATCCGGTGGCCAGCCCCGGCGCTTCTATCGCTGCGATTCCCCGCACCACCGGCGCCTGATGGAAATGCGGGCCATCCCGGAGGGGGATGGCTCGGTGCGCCTCGAACACCGTTTGGTCGAAGAAAGCCCGTTTGATTTCCCGATCGAGGTGCGCGCGGCGGCCAAGCGGGGCCTCGCTTATTATCTGCGCTGCAGCAATTGCTGCAAGTTGCGCCCGATCCGTCACGGGGAATGGTGCGAGCCGGAAGACTATGCCCAGCCCGGTCACGCTCATCAGGTGGTCCACACGATTTGCCCCGCTTGCCAAAGCGGCCAGGTCGTGCGCCGGCTGGTCCTGCGGCCGGCGGGGGACATATCGTGAGTTAATCACAGGCACGTCTTGGAAGAAGCGGGATTGAACTTGACGCAATATGGGCCCTTCGCGCAGCGTATAGGTGATGGTTAGGGAAAGCTTGCAAATCCTGCGGATCGGCTAAGGGACGGAAAACCGTCACGCGCGGCCCGCTCGGCAAGCAATCCGGCTGTTGGGGAAATGGGCATGCACATCCATTATGTAGAAGATTCCAAGCTCGATGCGCACGCGCTGCGCCATGTGCTGGCGCACGAATCCGATATCTTGCTGGATGTCTCCGAAAAGCTGGATGATGTGGGGGCCGCCCGCTCCACCGTGCCGATCGATGTCCTGCTGATTGATATTGTCCGGCCCGATTCCATCTCGCTCGAAACCGATATTTCCAGCGCCCGGCGCTTTACCCAGGCCCCCATCTTGTTCCTCACCGGGCTCGATCCCGCTTCATTGCGCGAGCGCGCGATCAAGGCCGGTGCCGATGCGGTTTTGCGCAAGGGCAATCTCTCGGGAGAAATGCTGCGCCAATTCGCGGAAAACGCTCGCGCGCGCAGGGGTTTGCGCCTTGCCCCGATCGATCCCGATGAGCTGGAAGAGCCGGAAATCGCGCTGCTGCCCGTGATCGCCATGGATGGGCCGCTGGCCAGCGTGGAGCGCGGGCTGATTTCCCTGTGGGAGCGCGGCGCGGGATCCGCCTGGGCCGCGGAGTTGGATGGGCTGCACGGCCATATCGAAACGCTGCGCCTGGTGCGCCGCCTGGGTGCCCGCGATTTGCGCCAGCGCGCGGATTGCGATGCCGCGCTCGTCGTGCAGGGCCTTGAGGGCCGGATGCGTGCACAGGCCAAGCGGGATGGCATCCATATCAGCTTTGGCTATGAGGAACATGCCTGGTTCACCGCCCTGGGCCAGGCCCAGGATGCGCGCGCCGGTATCGAGGCCTTGATGCAGGGCCTGCTTGGGGCCTGCGCCCGCTTCGATCGCCTGCATATCGAAGTGCACAAGCACGGCGATTCCGCCAGCATCGAGGTGTCCTGCAATCGCCAAATCCTCAGCGACAAATCGGTGTTTTTCGGCGATGCATCAAATGCGCAGCAGGCGAATGTCAGCAATCAGGCCGGGGCCTATCTGCAATGCGCCGTCGCCCTTCTCATGCTGCGCGCCGAGCAGATCCGCATCCACGCCGATTACGGCCAGCGCATCCTCATTGATCTTTAGCAGTTTTTTCC
>CAZAGL010000309.1:0-2603 GCA_964484435.1 uncultured Caulobacteraceae bacterium | reverse complement strand
GCCATGGAGCAAGCGGCCCCAGCCTGATCATCCGCGGCCCTCGCCGGATGCGTACCCTTCAGCACGCACTCAATCCGCAGCTGCGCCGCCCACAGAAGACGCCGCCCGCTCGCCCCTCTTCGTCACCCGAACCCCGTGAGGTCCGCCATGTTCGTGAAGATCGATCCCAATGCCCTGCTCACGCCCCAGGACGCCGCCGACATGCTGGGCGTTTCGACCGCCACGCTGGCCCGTTGGCGGCAGGAAGGCGGGGAGTTGAGGTTCGTCCGCCTGAGCCGGAAGACGGTGAAGTACCGGTATGCCGACATCGCCGCCTTTATCGAAGCGCGGCTTCAACACGCGCCTGCGCATTGACCCAAGATTAGGAGGTTGGGCCATGAGCACGTCCGAACCCCCGAGCGCCAGCGGCAAGCTCCGCGTCATTCGTCGCGAGGAGTTGCGCCTCATCGTTCCGCTCGCGGACACCACCATCTACGAAATGGAGCAGCGCGGCGAATTCCCGAAGCGCTTTTATCTCACATCACGCTGCGCGGTGTGGGACCTCGCAGAAGTCGAGGCTTGGCTAAAGGCGCGGCGCGCGGATTCTGATACGCGAACCCGCGCGCCGTTCCCTGCAGTTTCCCTTAGAAAGTCGCGCCCTCTCAAGAAGCCGCGGCATCAATCTCCCTGATTGCCATTGACGGCGGCAAGAGAACCGGGACGTACTTCTGTCCCTTCTCCCAAGCTTCGATCATGTTGGCCCATTGTTGCAGCATGTGCCGGCGTTGCGGTTCATACTCCGCCTTGTTGTACACTCCCCGCGAAGAACGCCCTTCTTCGTGCGCCAGACACTTCTCAATCCAATCGCCGTTGAAGCCGAACTCATTCAAGAGCGTTGAGCCCGTGCGCCGGAGGTCGTGGACCGTGAACGGCGTCAGCGGCAGACCTTCTTCTTGAGCGATTCGAACAACCGCGGACGTAACGCGATTGAACGTCGCCCGCGACATCGGCTCATTTGCCTCGTATCGAGACGGCAGAACAAACCGCGAATTGCCCGCGCAGGTTTTGAGCGCGATCAGGATATCGAGCGATTGTTGCGACAGGTAGACGTTGTGCGGCTTTGATCGCTTCATGCGCTCTTTCGGGATCGACCATACCGCATTCTCAAAGTCGACTTCATCCCACGTCGCGTCTTGAAGCTCGCTCTTGCGCACCATCGTCAACAGAATCAGCCGGAGCCCTAATCTGATTGTCGGAAGCGTCGCCACACGCTCCATCAGCCGAAGCATGATGGTGATCTCGTTTGGCGACAGGGATCGGTCGCGAATCTCGAATTTCGCAATCGACGCTGGGTTCACCTCGTCGGCAGGATTGCGCAACTCTTCACCATGCAGGATTGCAAAGGCGAACACCTGTTTCACGATATCCCGCACATGGATCGCCGTGGCCGGCGCGCCGCGCTCCTTCACCCTGGCGCAAAGCGCGCGAAGATCATGTTGCGTAAGTTCATTCAGCAGCTTCCTCTTCCAGAACGGGGCGATGTCACGGTCGTAAATCGTCCGGCGCATGGCCCGCGTACTGTCCGCCATCTGACGCTCAGCGAAGTAGCGATCAGCAAATTCGCCGAAGGACTTTGCTTCCTGTACTCGCCGCTTTTCGCGTTGCTTCTCCTGAGCCGGGGACTTGCCGTCCCGGATGGCCCGCCGGGCCTCGATACACCGGTCCCGCGCCTCAGCCAGCGTAAGCCCATCTCTTCCGTACTTGCCAAGCGTCAGGGTCTCTCGGCGACCGTGAAGACGGTAATCCAGCCGGAAAACCACGCCCCCTGTGCGCTTGACCACGACATACATACCGTCGCGGTCGGCAATCTTGTAATCTTTTTCCTTTGGTTTCAGCGCCTTAAGCACCGTATCGGTCAGCATTGCGACACCCTTTGCGAGCAGTTTGTTCTACTTCCGTTTCGCGAAAATACCGTCAGCCAAAATACCGTCAGCCCCGAAGCAAAAACCTATGCGCCACAATGGCCTGAAGCGCGTTTGGAGGGGTGGGTTGGCGTTTTTCCAGCGACGGTATGGCCGTCTTGACCCAAGACCGTGCAAAGCCCATACCGTCGATCACGCCGTCACATCAGCGCGCTTGATGGCGATAGACCCCGAACGATCGCGGGCCTCAATTGGGTGCTTTGCGTTGAAATTAGTAGGGTTTTCGATCGATCCCGATAACCTCAAAAGGCTATTGAATCATTCCCACTCGATTGTGCCCGGTGGTTTGCTGGTGATGTCATAGACGACACGGCTGATGCCGCGCACCTCATTGATGAGGCGCGTGGCTGTGCGGCCCAGGAAATCCATGGAAAAGGGGAAAAAATCGGCGGTCATGCCGTCCACGCTGGTCACGGCGCGCAAAGCCAGCACTTCCTCATAGGTGCGCGCATCGCCCATCACGCCCACGCTGCGCACTGGCAAGAGCACCGCGAAGGCCTGCCAGATCTGATCATAAAGGCCTGCTTTGCGGATCTCCTCCAGATAGATGGCATCGGCCTGGCGCAGAATATCCAGGCGCGCCTGCGAAATCGGCCCCGGCATGCGAATGGCGAGGCCGGGGCCCGGAAAGGGGTGGCGCAG
>CAZAGL010000308.1:0-2649 GCA_964484435.1 uncultured Caulobacteraceae bacterium | reverse complement strand
ATCAGCCGCAGCGGCCTTGGCCTGATCAGCGCGATGTATGCCGCCGGCTTCATGCTGGGCGCGGCGATGGGGCCAATGCTGATGGCCCGCGTCGGGCATATCCGTGTCTTTGCCGCTGCCGGGGCGACCGCCGCCGCCTTCACGCTGTGGCTGTATTGGGCGCAAAGCTTGCCATCTTGGGTGGCTTTGCGCTTTTCGGCCGGGTTTTTTGTGGCTTGCCTGTTCGGCTCGGCGGAAAGCTGGATGAACGGGGCGCTTGGCCGGGCCGAGCGCGGCGGCGTTTTGGGCTTTTACCATGTGTGCACCAAGGTGGCGCTGGCCTGTGGGCCATTCCTGATTGCTGGGGCCAGTGCCCTGGCAGCCGAGCCGCTGATGACCGCCGCCGTTTGCTTTGCGTTGGCGCTTTTGCCCATTTGCCTCACCAGCCAGGCCCAGCCCGAGGCCCCCAAAGCCCAGCCCTTGGCCATCCAGGCGTTGTTTCATACGGCACCGGCGGCGGTGATCGCCTGTTTCGGTGCGGGCCTGATCAATGGGGCCGTGCTCAGCTTTGCGCCTTTGTTTGCCGATCGCACCTTCGGCATGGGATCGGCGGCGGGCTTCCAGGCGGCGGCCTGGGGCGGGGCCTTGTTGCTGCAATGGCCGGCCGGGCGCCTTTCCGATCGCGTGGATCGGCGCATGGTGATCGCGGCTTTGGTGCTTTCGGCCGGGCTGGCCGCCGGGGGGCTGGCGATTTTCGGGGCGGCCTTGCCCTTTTGGGCGGCGGCTTTGCTGTTCGCGGCCTGGGGCTCTGGCGGGCTTTCCTATTACGGGCTGGCGGCCGCCCACATGGCCGATCGGGCCGAACCGGGCCAGATCCCGCGCGCCACCGCGGGCCTGTTGTTCATCTGGGCGGGGGGATCGATCCTTGGGCCGGCTTTGGTCGGTGTGTTGACGCAGGCTTTCGGCCTTGGTGCGATGTTCTGGTTCGCGGCGGGGGCCAGTTTGTGCGTTGGGGCGGCCATGTTCTGGCGGCGCGCCGCGCGCGACACACCGATCGCCAGGGCCCCGTTCGCCAACAAAACCGAAACCAGCATCAGCGCCGCCGAACTCACCTATGGACAGCGCGGGGGCCAAGATTGATCCTCGTTGCACGGGGCCACTTTCCCACCTTATAAGCGCGAAGATTTTTCGCGCCGGAGCCCGCCATGAATATCCACGAATACCAAGGCAAAGCCGTTTTGAAGCAATTTGGCGCACCAGTTCCGCGCGGCTATGTCGCCTTCACGCCCGAAGAGGCGGTGGATTGCGCGGCCCGGCTGGGCGGCCAGGTTTGGGTGGTCAAAAGCCAGATCCATGCCGGCGGGCGCGGCAAGGGCAAATTCAAGGAAGCGGAGGCGGGTGAAAAGGGCGGCGTGCGCATCGCCAAACAGCCCGAAGATGTTGGCCTGTTCGCATCGCAAATGCTGGGGCGCACGCTGGTGACGCAGCAAACCGGCCCGGCCGGGCGCGTGGTTAAGCGGCTCTATATCGAAGAGGGGGCCGATATCGCGCGTGAGCTCTATCTTTCCGCTTTGGTGGATCGGGAAACCGGCCATGTCGCCTTTGTCGTCAGCCAGGATGGCGGCATGAATATCGAAGACGTGGCCCATGACCATCCCGAGCGGATCGCCAATATCGGTATCGCCCCGGCCACCGGCACCACCCTAGCCGATGGCGCGCGGGGGGCCGCCGCCTTGGGCCTGACGGGGGCTTTGGTTGGGCAATGCGTTGCGCTGGTGGGCAGCCTCTATGAGGCCTTTGTCAAAAGCGACATGGCGCTTTTGGAGGTCAATCCCCTGATCGTCACCGGGGACGGGCGCCTGGTGTGCCTGGATGCCAAGGTTGGTTTCGATCCCAACGCTGCCTTCCGCCATGCCGAATGGGCCGATCTGCGCGATCTCGCGGAAGAAGATGAAAAGGAGATCGAGGCCTCCAAATACGATCTGGCCTATATCGCGCTCGATGGGGAAATCGGCTGCATGGTCAATGGCGCGGGCCTGGCCATGGCCACCATGGATATCATCAAGCTGTTCGGCGCGGAGCCCGCCAATTTCCTCGATGTCGGCGGCGGGGCCAGCAAAGAAAAGGTCACGGCCGCCTTCAAGATCATCACCGCGGATCCGAAGGTCAAAGGCATTTTGGTCAATATCTTCGGCGGCATCATGAAATGCGATGTCATCGCCGAAGGGGTGATCGCGGCGGTGCGCGAGGTGGGCCTGGAAACGCCCTTGGTGGTGCGCCTGGAGGGCACCAATGTGGAGCTGGGCAAGCAAATCATTCGGGAAAGTGGCTTGAACGTCATCCCCGCCGACGATCTGGAAGATGCGGCGCGCAAGATCGTGGCCGCCGTGCGCGGGTGATCCTTTCCGGCTGACACGGCGCAGCCGAAGCCGGGGATGGACGGATAGGTCTTGCATCATCCCTCCGGGCCGAAGGCATCGGTGCGATCCCTGTCGACGAGGGATGCCAATGATCGTCGGCTTGCTTCGCCGCCGCCAGGGGCATGACGGACATGTTGAAGGCTCTCAACAAAATTCCCGTCCTCGCCGGTTCGGCGCAGCCGAAGCCGGGGATCGAGAGCATCGTCAGCGAAATCCGAGCCGGATTTCGCTGGGTTCGATGCTCTAATCG
>CAZAGL010000307.1:0-2672 GCA_964484435.1 uncultured Caulobacteraceae bacterium | reverse complement strand
CGTCCCAATCTCCGCGCTCGATATTGCCGGGATCCGAGAAGAGCGCGTGCCTCCGGCTCCAGAAGATGGAATCGTCGAGGTGAAATCCCACCGCCACGTCGCGTGCGAGCGCGATGTCGAAAGCGGCAGTGGTAAGCGCTGCAATTTGTGCATCGGTTTGGTCAAGGGCTACGGGTCCGAAGATAAGAGCGAGCCTGCGATCCGCGTTACCGGTCAATCCCACTTGATCGATCACGTCGGCGGCGAAAGCGTCCAGTTGGGAACGCGTCGGCGGCGCATCGAGCGACGGTGAGCCGCCGATGGGCACGTGCGGATTCGGCGATCCCGTAAAGACCTGAAATGCAAGATAATGCGTTTCCGGGGTCGCGATCGCATGCGCAGCCTCGGGCACCGGCGAACAGGCAGCTGCAGCCATCATCATGCAACAGAGGAACGCCACGCGTGTCTGGTTCTTCACTCGCACCTCCCTCGCGCAGCGGCGCACGGCGCGTGTTTGCGCCGGCACCTTGCGCATCCGATGCCTGCAGATCGGTATTTAGATGCACCCTGGTCTTTGGAGGTGCCCAGATTCTGGGCTCCGCCTCACCCTCGGGGAGGGGCAGCTTTCCAGCAATCTCCCCGACATTTGACGCGATTGTGCCATGGACTTCACGCGGCGCGTTTCCTGGCGGGTGCGAGGACGCCGATACCCACGAGCCGGCTTGCGTTCTCGATCTATATATGTAGAGTTACGCCATGACGCGGTTCCGGCCCTCCTCACCACAGAGCGTTTGCTTACTGCGCGCCCTCGCGGCTCAGCCGATGCAATGGCGTTATGGCTATGATCTTATGAAGGAAACCGGCCTTCAATCTGGCACGCTCTATCCCTTGTTGATGCGCCTGTCCGATCAAGGATTCCTGGAATCGGAATGGCACACCGCGACGCGTGCCGGCCGGCCGCCGCGGCATTCCTATCGCCTCACCCCTGCGGGCCTCACCGCCGCACTGGCCCTGGAAGCCATTAATGGGGAATCGGCAGCGCCAGATGGATTACCCGCCACATGACTCATTTGCTGGCCCGCTTTGCCATGCGGCTCGCGGCCCAGATCATGCCGCAAGCCCGTCTGACCTGGTCCGATGCGATGCAGGCCGAACTCGCCCATCTTGAAGCCGGGTCAAGCTCCATTGTTTTCGCCATCGGCTGTTTGATCAGCGCGCTTCGGGTGCGCGCGCAATCGACCGCAGGCCGCGCATTTGCGCTGATGGCCTATTGCGCCTGCGTCGTTTGCCTCGGCCTATTCCATCTGGCATGCGCGATAGACGGCGTGCGCATCCTAAGCGGCGGAATGGACCCCTTTTACGAATCCTTGATCCGCACCGGTCCCGGATCGCAAGCCATCGCCGCGCATTGGCAATCCCAATATATGGAAATCACGCTTGGATTTGCTGCATTGGGAATGGCCGATCTTTTCGGAGCCCTTTGCGCGGTAAGGCATCAAAGCTTTGCTTTCAAATGTGCGGTTGCCATCACAGCGGGCATCGCAATTGGGCAAGCTTTTATTGTGGGTGATGTTCTCGGATTCAGCCATGGCCTGCGGCTCTTCGTAACGACCATGCTCGGCCAGGTCGTCGTGTCTTTGTTGATTCTTCGTTTTGCGATTGACCCCTCCATGAAAGGCCCGTCCCGATGATGCGATCCCTGATATCGGCCCTGTCTGGCTTGGCTTTATTGCTTTTCGGCGGATGCGCAACGCCCTCATCTTCGACTGGCGATCCGGCGGGTGATGTGCTTCGCGCCGCAAAGTCCGCCAGCGGCGGCGTAGGTTGGGATCAGCTTAACTTTTCCTACGAAACGGGATTCCATTCTGGAATTCCCTATCAGACTTGGGTTGATTTCCGACAATACGGCATGCGCGTGGAAAGTCGGCGCGGCGATATCCTCGTGGCGCAAGGCTATGATGGTCGGGTTGCGTGGCGCATGATGGGGGACAAATCCATGATCATGAGCGATGCAGGCGCGCTATCGGAGGCCCGCACCAGTGCGTATGTCAGCAACAATGCGTACTTTTTTCCCAATCGTTTCAAAGCCGCGTTTGTCTATCTCGGCACCCAATCTGACGGGCACCGCGCATTTGAGGTAATCGAAGCGCGGCCCGATGGCGCAAGGGCCGTGCGCCTTTGGTTCGATCGCCGGACACATTTGCTCGCGAAGATCGATGACTTTGCCGGCACGCCTGCGTTGATCGTCAATTTGTCGGACTATCGCCGCGTGGGCCCCGTTCTGATCGCGCATTATGGGACGATCACGGATCCGGCCGGAACGATCCTGGAAACCCATGTCGTGACGAACACGGTCCTTCTGGACATCGAGCGCGGAATGTTCGCGCCCCCTGCGCTCTCAATGCCGAATCCATGAGCGATCTCGGCATCTGGATCGGGTAAAAGAATTGAGGGCTTTGTCGCCGGGCCGGCGACGTGGATCTCGCCAACGCGATTTTCACCAATCCGCGCGCCGTGAACAGCACAAACCAGATAATGCATCGTAAGGAGCATGTGTTCACGCGTCGTGCAGACCCGGCAGCGACCTACTCTCCCACGCCTTAAGACGTAGTACCATCGGCCCTGGGGGACTTAACGGCCGAGTTCGGGATGGGATCGGGTGGGGACCCCCCGGCATAGCCACCAGCTCGGCG
>CAZAGL010000306.1:0-2685 GCA_964484435.1 uncultured Caulobacteraceae bacterium | reverse complement strand
TCAGGCAATGGGCCCCGGTCATGGCAAATTGGCGCACCACCGCGCAGCCATATTGGGTGATGCCGGGGCCGATGCGCGGGATGATTGCATCAAAGCGCGGCAAGACGCGGTCCTCATAATGCACTTCCGGCTTGGCCGAATTGATGTTCATGAAGCAGCGGCGCGTTTCCAGCGCCTCGATGACATGTCCGCGCGCCTCGGCCGCCGCGATCAGGCGCTTGCAGGAATAGTTTTCGGCTTCCTGGGTGAGCAGGGCGATGCGCAACGAGCGTTTGACCGGCGGCGGCGCAGATTTGGCGTAAAGCCCATAGCCCAAAATGCCCTGCAGGCAAGATTGCGAGGGATCCACGCGGACATCGGCCAAAGCCCGCCGGCCCAGAAGCATATGATAGCGCATTCCGGTGCGATCGGCGAGGGTGATCTCGATGGGCCAGGAGCGGGTGCCAATCTGCACCATGGTGGAAATGACATGGCGCCATGCGCTGTCGCCGTTGGAACTGGTGATCTCGCGCCGGCCGAGCAAGGGTGCCGAGCAGACGATTTCGATATCGGGCCGGCCCGGCCAGGGTTGGACCACGAAGCGCACCAGCGGGCGCCCGATCGGGCCGAACGGTTCGATGGCATAAGCGTGCAACGCCGAGGTGAACGCGCCGGTATCGGTCTTGGCCAAAAGGGCAGGCACGCCCAGTTCGGGCAAAGCGGCCCATTCTTCCCAGCCCAGATCCAGTTCGGACATGCGAAGCGCTCCGCGCTTTGGCCTGCAACGGCCTGTTAGGTCTCTTAAGCTAGGATGAGTCTATGACCAGCCTGAGACGCCTCTTTGTCTATTCGCTCATGTGCTTCGCGATCGCCAGCCCGGCTTATGGCGCGGGCGGGGGGCGCAGCGCCAAGCGCGTCACAAGCTCTGCCGAATATGTGCAATTGGAAACCCTTTCCGCGCCCGTGGCCGCCGGCTATGGTTTTCAAGGCATTTTGCTGGTGGATTGCGGCCTCGATATCCCCGATGCCAAATTGCGCACGCGGGTCAATGCCATGATCCCGCGCATCCGCGATGCTTTGCGCACCGCCGTGGCCGATTACACCTATGTGCATTACCGCAACGGGGCCCCGCCCAACGCCGAAGTGCTGGCCCGCAAAATGCAGGAATCCACCGATAAGGTGCTGGGGCAAAGCGGGGCGCAGCTTTTGCTGGCCAGCATGATGATCCAGCCAGGAAGCTGAGGGGCACCATCATCGTCTTGGCGGTTGGCAGATCGGCCCCCACAAGATCGCGGCGGGGCCGCCGTTGGAAATCGGGCGCCAGGCCGTTTCATCCTGCGCGTAGCTTTCCGAGTGGGCGATCTCATCGTCCGGCCCCAGAAAGCGCCGCTGCGTCAGCAAAAAGGAGGATGACGCGCAACGGAAGCGGTAAACGAGGGTTTCCTTGGAATAGAGCACATCCACTTGGCCATCGGCCGAGGTCCATTGCTGCGGCTCGCGGTGGAGGATGCGCACTTCGGCCTCGGTCTCGCAGGTCATCGGATCGCGGCGCACCCCGCGCGGGCTGAATTGCACGAAGGCCCCTTCGCGCGTGCGGGCCACTTGCAACCAAAGTGGGCCTTTCGGATCGAAGCGGCCCTTCCAAGGCGGGCAGAGCGCGGCCTGCCCGGCACCGGCCGAGGCGGGCGCGGATTCGGCGGCCGGTGCGGGCTTGGCCGCCGGCCCGGCGGGCTGGTTGCAGGCCGCAGCCGCCAGGGCGAACATCAGGATCAGCCTTTTCATGGATAGCGTCTTTCTTGTGGCTACATCGCCGAAATGCCGCCATCGATCTTGAATTCCGAGGCGGTCACGAAATTGGATTCATCGCTGGCCAGATACAGCACCAGATAGGCCACGTCCTTGGGCTCGCCAAGGCGCCCCAGGGGCACTTGGCGGGCGAGCTTGTCATACGCCGCATCCCGCCCGCCCATTCTGGCGGCAATGCCTTCCAGGATCGGGGTTTTGATGAAGGTGGGGTGCACCGAATTGCTGCGGATGCCCGGCGCGGTGCGCGCGCAGTGCAGGGCCACCGATTTCGACAACAACCATACTGCCGCTTTGGCCGCGTTATAGGCGGCATAATTGTGGGCAGCGATCAGGCCGGCGATCGACGAGATATTGATGATCGAGCCGGGCTGGTGCGCGCGCATGATCGGCAAAGCGTATTTGCAGCCCAAAAATACGCTGTCGACATCCACCTCCTGCACTTTTTTGAAGGTGGCGAAGCTTTCTTCTTCGATATTGCCCAACGAGCCGATGCCCGCATTATTGACCAGCACGCTGATGCCGCCCATGGCCTGATCCGCTTCGGCGACGATGCGGATCCAATCGGCTTCCTTGGCCACGTCGTGCTGGGCGGCGAAGGCCTTGCCGGGCAATTGTGCATTGATGGCGGTGGCGACGGCCCGCGCGCCGGCCTCGTGCAGATCGGTGCAGAACACCATCGCGCCCTCGCGCGCCAGCAGCCAGGAAATCGCCTCGCCCAGGCCCTGCGCCGCGCCGGTGACCAGCGCCTTTTTTCCCGCCACGCGATCCATGCTGTTCTCCCGATCCCCTACCAAGCCATTCTTATGCATGGTGACGTGCTTTTCTGCCGCTGCAAGGAAAGTCTGTTGGGCGGGATGGGATCAATGTGTATGCCACCGATCCGCGCTGAGCACGGCCAGT
>CAZAGL010000305.1:0-2749 GCA_964484435.1 uncultured Caulobacteraceae bacterium | reverse complement strand
TTGCAGGGCTCGCTCCTTGAGAATATCGCGCTGTTTGATGAGCGCCCGGATATGGCCCGTGTCGAGGCTGCCGCGCGCGCTGGTGCCATCCATGATGAGATCATGGCCATGCCGATGGGCTACCAAAGCCTGGTGGGCGATATGGGCAGCGCGTTATCGGGTGGGCAAAAGCAGCGCGTGATCATTGCGCGGGCTCTGTATCGTCAGCCGCGCCTGCTGATCATGGATGAGGGCACCAGCCATCTCGATCTCGCCAATGAGCAGGCCATCAATGCCGCGCTCAAGGATTTGAACGTGACCCGCCTCGTTGTTGCCCATCGCCCCGAGACGCTGCGCGCAGCCGATCGCGTCTTGCTGCTGCAGAACGGCCAGCTCACGCCGCTTGCCCCAACACGGCTGGCGGCTGGTACAAGTGGAAACTGAAAGAGGGGCTGCTTTCACCGGCCGGCTCGCGCCGGCCGTCACTTCCTGCTGGCGTTTTGCGCTGTTTTGCGCAAAAGTTCGCCAAAGTGGGCGGGAGGGCAAATTTGGAGGCCTTCAATTTTTTCGGGGTGCAGCGCAGGGCCCTGCATGTGATGCTGGCCCTGGATTGTTCCAACTCGATGCGCGGGGAAAAGATCAAATCCCTCAATTACGCGATGCGCGCCGCTTTGCCGGCCATGCGCAATGCCGCCGAGGATAATCCCGAAGCCGATGTGTTCTTGCGCATATTGCGCTTTGCCGATTCTGCGGCCTGGCTGGGCCCGGCCATCCCGCTGCACGAGGCGCAATGGCATGATCTTGAGGCCGAAGGCCTCACCAGCCTGGGCGGCGCGCTCACTTTGCTGGCCCAGGAATTGACGCCAGAGCGCTTGAGCGGGCGCATTCTGCCGCCGATCGTCATCCTGGTTTCCGATGGCCAGCCCACCGATGACTACCGGGCCGGCTTTGCCGCCTTCGAGGCTGCACCGCTGATCCGTTCCGGCGCGGCGCGCATGGCCATCGCCATCGGCGCGGATGTCGATCGCTCGATCCTGCAGCGCTTCATGGGCGAGCAGGGCGGCCCACCTCTGGAAGCACGCGATGCGGGCGAACTGGTCAATCGCATGCGCTGGGCCAGCAGCGTGACGATTCAGGCCGCCTCGCGCCCGGCTTTGCGCAGCGTGCTGACCCAGCAGGAAGTGGCCAAGCCCGCCGCCGATCCGTTCATTTGGGATGGTTGAAATGAGCGTGCCAGCGATTTCCATCGAGGCGGTGCTATCGGAATTGCGCACGCTGGGCGGTGAAGCCGCTTTGCTGGACGAGACGCGCTGCCGGGCCATCCTCGCCGATCGCCTGCCTGAAGAGCGCGCGCGGGCCAGCGCCGCCTTGACGGCTTTACGCGCCGGGGTGGTCGATCGCTTACGTGCCACCGCGCCCGAAATGGCGCACGAAGCCGTGCTGCGTGAGGCGGGCCTTCTGACCCAGGATTATGCGCTGACCCAGGCCTTGGCCATGGAGGCGGTGCAGGCCTGGGCGCGCGTGTTCGGGCTGGAGGCGGGCGCGGCGACGAAAGCGCCCGGCCCGCCAGGGCGCGATTGGGCCAAGATCCTCAAGCAATGGATCCCTGCGGGCTTGAGCCTTCCGCCAGCCTTGAAGGCCCGCAACGCCCAGATGGGGCTGGCCGCTTTGGTGGTTATCGGTTTGGCCTGGAGCCAATTGGCCCCCGCTGGCAATCTCTATAATGCTTATGGTATCAGCAAACAAGAAGATCTGGATCTGCTGGCGAAGCAATTGATTGAAACGGCTGTTCAAAGAAAGGGCGTGGATTTCGTCGCCGCCAAGGCCAATTCTGGAAACCCGGCTGGGCAGGCTTTGTATTGTTTCGCAAATTATTTTGGAATATCCACGCCGGAAAACAATGATCTGGCGCGGGAATGGTGTGAAAAGGCCGCCAAAGGCAAAAATCCGCTTGGTCATTTTGGGCTATTTTTACTGTATCAATATGGCTATGGGGTGCCGATCGACAAAATCTCTGCCAAGGGGCATTTGCTGGCCGCGGCCGAAGGGGGCGATGCCCGCGCCGGCTATTGGGCCGCCAATGTCTATCTCGTCGGCGATGAATTGACCCCCATCGATGATCAGGCGGCGCTGAAAATCACCAAAACCCTGGCGAAGAACGGGCAAAAGAACAGCCGCTTCCGCTTGGGCTGGATGCACGAGAATGGCCGCGGCCTTCCCCAGAATCGCGAGGAGGCCCTGCGCATTTATCAGCAACTGGCCCAAGAGGGCCTGCCCGCCGGCATTCGCGGCCATGCCTGGATGATCTATAACGGCTGGGGCGGGGCCGTGCAGGATTATGCCGAGGCCGCGCGGCTCTATCGGCAGGCCTCCGATCTCGGCGATGGCAACGCCTCCAGCAATCTGGCGGGCATGTATCGCAGCGGCGAGGGCGTTGAGCAAGATATCGGCGAGGCGGTGCGCCTCTATCGTTTGGCCATCAGCCAAGGCTATGATTCTGCGGCTTCTTCCTTGCGTGCGATGGGCTATGAGCCGTGAGGGCGCAAGATCAGGCCAGGATATCGATCAGCGAGGCGAGCGTATCGCTGGAAACGCGCGCCGCTTGGGCGCTGGCCCGCACCTGCAGGCGCGCGGCCAGGAATTCGCTCAGCAGCTGGGTGGGCTCGGTATCGCCAGCCGGTTTGGCTTGGGCTTGAACCAGCCGCTCGCTGGCCTGCTCAAAGGCCCGAAAGCCGGTTTGCAACCCCGCATGGATCGAAGAAATTGCCGC
>CAZAGL010000304.1:0-2761 GCA_964484435.1 uncultured Caulobacteraceae bacterium | reverse complement strand
CCGCCTTGCTCCACCGGCTGTTGGCCTGCCAAGACGGCCTCGATCGCTTCGAAAAGCTGGCCTGGCTCGAGGCCAAGCGAAAACGGCGGTTTGGGGACGGGGGCGGCGGCACCCCAAAGATGGCCTCACCAAGTCTTCCATCCTGCCCCCGGCCGCGCGCGGCGCGGATCATGGGCAGGACGCCAACCCTGCCCGCGCAGATCGAAGGGCGATCTTGCGGCCAGGCAGGCTTGGGCGCAAAGCAGGTCTATCGCCGAAGGCCGCGCGCCCCTACCTATTGCCCATGACCGAATTTTCTCCACGCGAAATCGTTTCCGAGCTCGATCGCTTCATCATCGGCCAGCACAGCGCCAAGCGCGCCGTGGCCATCGCGCTGCGCAATCGCTGGCGCCGCCGGCGGCTGCCTGAGGCCCTGCGTGAGGAAGTCACGCCCAAAAACATCCTGATGATCGGCCCCACCGGCGTCGGCAAGACGGAGATCTCGCGCCGCCTGGCGAGGCTGGCCGGCGCGCCGTTTTTGAAGGTGGAGGCCACCAAATTCACCGAAGTGGGCTATGTCG
This sequence comes from uncultured Caulobacteraceae bacterium, assembly GCA_964484435.1. GTDB lineage: Bacteria > Pseudomonadota > Alphaproteobacteria > Caulobacterales > Aquidulcibacteraceae. The sequence continues at coordinate 2,201 of CAZAGL010000304.1, read as the reverse complement.
GGCGCGATGTGGATCAGATCATCCGCGATCTGGTGGAAAGCGCCATCCTCATGGTGCGCGAGCGCCGCCGCCGCGAAGTGCGGGCCAAGGCCGAATTGGCCGCCGAAGAGCGCGTGCTCGATGGCCTGGTCGGTTCCGGGGCCCAGCCGGCCACCCGCGATGCCTTCCGCTGCAAGTTGCGCGCCGGCGAATTAGGCGACAAGGAGATCGAAATCGAAATCGCCGATTCCGCCGGACCGATGCAATCGCTGGATTTCGGAGGCGGGCAGGGCCAGATCGGCATGCTCAATCTCTCGGAAATGCTGGGCAAGGCGTTTTCTGGGCGCACCAAACGGGTGAAAATCACCGTTTCGGCCGCCTATGAGCCGCTGATCGCCGAAGAGAGCGATCGGCTTCTGGATCAGGATGCGCTGGTCCGGGAGGCCGTCTCCTTGGCCGAGGAAGACGGCATCGTGTTCATCGACGAGATCGACAAGGTGGCCTCAAGATCGGAGCGCGCCGGCGGCGCCGATGTCAGCCGCGAGGGCGTGCAGCGCGATTTGCTGCCGCTGATCGAGGGCACGACCGTTTCGACCAAGCACGGGCCGGTGCGCACCGATCATATCCTGTTCATCGCCTCGGGGGCCTTTCACGTTGCCAAGCCGAGCGATCTGCTGCCAGAGCTGCAGGGCCGTTTGCCCATTCGCGTGGAGCTTTCGGCCCTCACGCGCGAGGATTTTCGCCGCATCCTGACCGAGCCGGAAGCCAGCCTCGTCAAGCAATCCATCGCCTTGCTGGCCACCGAGGGCGTGCAGCTGCGCTTTGACGAGGGGGCAGTGGATGCCATCGCCGAAATCGCTGCCCAGGTGAATGCGGCCGTGGAGAATATCGGTGCGCGGCGCCTGCACACCGTGATGGAGCGGCTGCTCGATGAGATCAGCTTCGGTGCGCCCGATCGCAGCGGCGAAAGCCTGGCGATCGATGCGGCCTATGTGCGCGCGCAGGTTGGGGCCTTGGCCAAGGATGTGGATATGAGCCGGTACATCTTGTGAGCGAGGCCGCCTCACATTCGACCGGCGCGCGGGTTCGCCGCCTGGAATTGGCTTTTCGCGGCATGCGCATCGGCCTGTTTGGCGGCACCTTCAATCCGGCCCATGAGGGCCATGCCCATGTGGCCGAAGTGGCGCGCAGGCGGCTGGGCCTGCACAAAGTGTGGTGGCTGGTAACACCGCAAAACCCCTTAAAGCTCCGGCGGGGGGCGCGGCCCTTGGCGGCCCGCATGCTGAGCGCGGCGGCCATGGCGCGCGGGCCGGCCATGCTGGTCAGCGATTTGGAGGCGCGCTGGGGCCTTCGCTTTACCGCGCAGACGATCGCCGCATTGCAAAAACGCTATCCGGGCGTGCACTTCTTCTGGATCATGGGGGCCGATAATGGCGCCGGCTTTCACCATTGGCGCGATTGGCAAACCATTGTGCGCGCCGTGCCGTGCTTGATCGTGGCCCGCCCAGGGGCCGGGGCCCGGGCCCGTCTGGCCAAGGCCATGCGCGTTTTTGTCCACGCCAACACAAGCCCGCAGGCCTTGCCCACGCGCCGCGCCCCGGCTATCGCCTTCGCCCAAGCCCCGCTTAATCCCGCATCGTCCACGGCGCTGCGGGCGGGCGGGCGCAATGCTTAAAGGGGGTGGCTCAGGATTTGAACAGCCCACCCAGCACGCCGCCAAGCAGGCCCTGCAGGCTTTCGGCGGAGGGGGCGGCCCCGTTGGGCGTCAGCTTGTCGATCACTTGGGGCAGATGCGAAGAGAGCTGGCCCAGCAAATCTTGCGGATTGATGCCCGAGGATTTCGCCAATTTGCCGATCATGTCCGGGCCGAGGGCGGCCTGCAATTGATCGGGCGCGATGGCGGGATTGGGGCCGGTGGAAATCCAGCCCTTGATCAGATCGCCCGCGCCGGCCGCTTGAAATTTCTGCACGAGGCCATCGAGGCCGCCATGCTCGGCCGAGAGCAATTCGCTGACGACGCCGCCCAGGCCGGATGCCCCTTTGCCGCCGCCAAGCAGGCCTTTGGCCAAATCACCGAGGATATTCATGCTTCGCTCCAATGTTGGGGGGCAAGGCATTGTCCTTGTCCGCTTTTCGTCTCAAAGGCAAGCGAGCCGGGGATCCGTAATGCCGCGCTGGCGAGCGCCGCCTTCCTGCCGCTGGCACGCCCCGCCCCCCTCGAG
>CAZAGL010000303.1:0-2770 GCA_964484435.1 uncultured Caulobacteraceae bacterium | reverse complement strand
GTATTCGATCACCTCCCCGCGCCGATCCTGGCAAAAATCGATATCAAAATCGGGCATGGAAACCCGTTCGGGGTTCAAAAAGCGTTCGAACAATAGCCCGAAGCGCAAAGGATCAAGATCGGTGATGGTCAGGGCATAAGCAACGAGAGAGCCCGCGCCGGAGCCACGCCCCGGCCCCACGGGAATGCCTTGCAGCTTGGCCCATTTGATGAAATCGGCGACAATCAGAAAATAGCCAGGAAAGCGCATTTCCTCGATGACGCTCAGCTCAAATTCCAGGCGCTGCCAATAAACGCTTTCTTCGGCCGCAGCCCGATCACCCAAAGCCAGGAGGCGCCGGGTGAGGCCATCGCGCGCTTGTGCGGCCAGTTCTGCGGGCTCGTCGCGCCCTGCGTCCGATGTAAAGCGCGGCAAAATCGGCGCGCGGCTGACGGGGCGAAACGAGATGCGCTGGGCGATGGCCTGCGTATTGTCCAAGGCCTCGGGCAGATCCGCGAACAAAGCCCGCATTTCTGCACCGCTTTTGAAATACATTTCTTCGGGCGTGCGTTCGCGATCCTCCGCACCCAGATAGGTGCCCCCGGCGATGCAAGTCAGCGCGTCATGCGCGCGGTGCTGGGCGCGATCCCGGAAGCAGACATCATTGCTGGCCACCAAAGGCAGGCCCAGATCATAGGCAAGATCCAGCAAGGCTCCTTCGATCCTGGCTTCGTCCATGCGGTTGACGCGTTGCAGCTCTATATAAAACCGCGAAGGAAAAAGCGCCGCCAATCGCCCCGCCATGTCTTGGGCGAGGCCCAAGCGATCCTCGCGGATCAGGCTGTCGAGTAGGCCGCCATACCCCCCGCTGAGCGCGATCAGCCCCTCGCGATGGGCCTCCAGAACGGCCCAGGGGATATGCGGCGCGTCCTGGGGCGGGGCATCCAGATAGGCCTTGCTCGAAAGCTGCATGAGATTGGCATAACCAATTTCATCCTTGGCCAGCAAAGTCAGGCCGGCCAAGCCCGCCTCATGGCGCACTTTGAGCACGCAACCGATAATGGGCTGCAGACCTTTTTCAGCGAAAACCTCTGAGAACTCAAGCGCGCCGAACAGATTATCCCGATCGGTGAGCGCCAGAGCCGGCATGTCATGAGCCAGGCACAGCTTGGCCAAATCCTTGACATGCAACGTGCTTTCCAGCTGCGAATAGGCAGAGCGCGTTCTCAGATGTACGAAAGCTTGCGTGGCCATCTTCTTTCCTCTGCGCTGTTCTGGCATGCAGCATGCGGCTTCTATCCAGCATCCAACAAAGCGAGCCTAGCGATTCGCGCAGGCTTTGGCGAGCTAAATATTCTTGTTTTGTTCTTTTTCGTGAACAAGCGCGTTTGATCAAGCACGGGGTGCCAACAGCCCATCGCTCAACGTCAAAACCCGATCACAACCGCGCGCCACGTCCAGATTATGGGTGGCGATCAGGGCCGAGACATTCTGCTCATGCACGATGCGGCGCAACGCCTCGAACACTTCATGGGCGGTGCGCGGATCGAGATTGCCCGTCGGCTCATCGGCCAGCAAGACGCTAGGGCGATTGGCCAAAGCGCGGGCGATGGCCACGCGCTGCTGCTCTCCGCCAGATAGCTGGGCAGGCCGGTGGCCGATGCGCTCAGCAAGGCCGACCAGATCCAGCAATTCGCCGGCCCGCTCGCGCGCTTTGCCCGGCGTATTGCCGGCGATCAGCACGGGCATGGCCACATTCTCCAGCGCCGAAAATTCGGGCAGCAAATGGTGAAATTGATAGACAAAACCCAGGCTATCGCGGCGCAGATCGGTGCGCGCGCGCTCATTGAGGCCCCAGCCGTCAATGCCCTGCACCAAGACGCGCCCGGCATTTGGCCGCTCCAGCAGGCCGGCCGCGTGCAGCAAGGAGGATTTGCCGGCCCCGGAAGGGCCAACCAGGCCCACGATTTCGCCGGCATGCAGAACCAAATCCACGCCGCGCAGGATGTGCAAATCCCTGTCCCCGGTTTTGAAGCTGCGCTCCAAATCGGTCAGCACCAAAGGCTCATTCATAGCGCAGCGCCTCCACGGGATCGAGCCTTGAGGCCCCGCGCGCCGGGAAGAAAGCCGCCAGGATGGACATGACGATGGCAAAGCCGAGCACGCCCAAAACCTCCAGCGGCTCAAGCGAGGCCGGCACGCGCGAGAGCGAATAAATGCTGGCATCGAACACTTGCGTGCGGGTCACGGCCTCCAAAAAGGCCTGGATCGGGCCGATGAAAATGCAAAACAGGGCCGCCAGCCCCGCGCCCGTCAGGGCCCCACCCGCGCCGAGAATCGCACCGATCATCAGGAAAATGCGCAGTATGGCCCCGCGGCTGGCCCCCATGGTGCGCAGAATGGCCACATCGCGGGCCTTGTTTTTGACGAGCATGACCAAGCCGGAAATGATGTTCATGGCCGCGATGGCCACCACCATCATCAAGATCATGCGCATGACATTGCGCTCCACGATCAAGGCGGTGACGAGGCTTTGGCTTTGCGCCTTCCAATCGCTGAAATACAGATCCGCGCCCAAGCGCGCGCGCAGGGCCGCCATCGCCTCTTCTGATCGATCCGGCTCCTTGATGCGCACCTCCAGGCGATCCACGCTTTCGCCGCGCCCGAAAAAGCGCTGGGCCTCATCCAGCGGCAGATAGACGAAGGCGGCGTTGACCTCATAAAAGCCGGCGTCAAAAATCGCCCCGATTTCATAGGATTTGCGGCGCGGGGCATAGCCAAAAGGGGTTGC
>CAZAGL010000302.1:0-2774 GCA_964484435.1 uncultured Caulobacteraceae bacterium | reverse complement strand
CAATCCGCGTGTCACCCGCCAACGTCTCTATCTTGAAACGGTGGAGCGCGTTTATGGCGGGGCCAACAAGGTCATTGTGGATGGCAAAGCCGGCTCCCTGAATTATTTGCCGCTGGATCGTCTGTTGGGCGCAAAGCCCGCCCAGGCCGAAGGCACCCAACCGCAAGCGAGCGCAAGATGAGCCAGAAACTTTGGATATGGGCGGCCACCATCTTTGCGGGCCTGCTGCTGGTCTTGAACACGTTTTATGTGGTGCCGCAAACGCATCAGGCCCTGGTGCGCCAATTCGGCAAAGTGGTGCGCGCCATCAATGTGGGCGAAAATGGCCGCCCGGGCTTGTTTATCAAAGCCCCGTTCCTCGAAGACGTGGTCATGTTCGATAAGCGCAATATCGGCGCGACCTTGGTCGGCAATGATCCGATCGTGGCCTCCGATCAGCAGCGCCTGGTGGTGGATGCCTTCACCCGCTGGCGCATCAGCGATCCGCTGCAGTTCTACCAAACGCTGCAGAGCGAAAATCGTGCCGAGGCCCAGCTCGAATCGATCATGAACGGCACATTGCGCCGGGTTCTGGGCAATGCCGCATCGGGAGAAATCATTTCCGGCCAGCGCGCCGCCCTGATGCGCATCATCGCCAAGGATATCCAGATCGAGGCCAAGAAATACGGCATCACCATCGTGGATGTGCGCATCCGCCAGGCCGATCTGCCCCCCGAAGTCGCCGAGCGGGTGTTTGAGCGCATGCGCACCGATCGGTCCAAGGTGGCCGCCCAGGAACGCGCCGAGGGCAAGGAGCAGGCCACCCGCATCCGCGCCGAAGCCGAACGGGAGCGAACGGTGATCACCGCCACGGCGCGCGAGGAAGCCGAAACCACGCGCGGGGCCGGTGATGCCGAACGGGCCAAGGTGTTCGCCGAAAGCTTTGGCAAGGATCCGGAATTTGCCGCCTTTTATCGCTCCATGCGGGCCTATGAATCGGCTTTGCCGCCGGGGACGGCCATGGTCATCCCCGCGGACGGCGAGTTTTTCAAATATTTGAAGGATAAGGACGCCCGCTAAGCCTTTGCCTTGTGCCCGCCCGATTGCACCTTTAGGCGCTGGCCCCTAAGCTTGTGCGTGCAGGCTGTTGGGATGCGAGAAGTTTGATGAAATCTGTGAAGATCGCGGTATTCGCGGCATGCGCCTTGGCCGTGCTCAGCCCCGGCCAGGGGGCCGTTGCCAAGGAAGCCCCACAAGATTTCGTGCAACTCTCGCGCGAATTGATGCCCGCCGTGGTCAATATCGCCACCACGCAAAAGGTGCGCGGGCTCGATGATATTCCGGCCTTCCCGCGCGGCTCGCCGCTGGAAAAATTCAATGATGAACTCAATCTCGATGGGGCCGATGAGATCAATTCCTTAGGCTCTGGCTTCATCATTTCCGCAGACGGGGTGATCGTCACCAACAATCACGTCATCGAAAATGCCGATAAAATCGAGATCATTTTCGCCGACGGGGAGCAATTGAAGGCCGAAGTTATCGGGCGCGATCTGGCCACCGATATCGCGGTTTTGCGGGTCAAAACCGGGCGCCCGCTGCCCTTCGTGCGCTTTGGCGATAGCAATAATGTGCAGATCGGCGAATGGGTGATCGCCATTGGCAATCCTTTCGGCCTTGGGGCCTCGGTTTCGGCGGGGATCATTTCGGCGCGCAATCGCGATATCGGAGCCGGCACCTATGACGATTTCCTGCAAACCGATGCGGCCATCAATCGGGGCAATTCTGGCGGCCCGCTGTTCAGCATGAACGGGGAAGTGATCGGGGTGAATACCGCGATCGTCAGCCCCACGGGGGCTTCGGTTGGCGTCGGCTTTGCCGTGCCGGCCGATCTGGTGCGGAGCGTGGTTTCGCAATTGCTGGAATTTGGCGAAACGCGGCGCGGCTGGCTGGGCGTGCGCCTGCGCGCCGTGACGCCGGATGCGGCCCGCCGCAATGGCCAAACCCGCCCACGCGGGGCGCTCATCGCCGGGCTGACGGAGGGCGGGCCCGCGGCCAAAGCCGGGCTGCGCCCCGGTGATATCGTGATCAGCTATGGCGGCAAGGAAACCGCGGAAACGCGCGTGCTTTCGCGCCTGGTGGCCGATTCCGCCATCGGCAAATCCATGCCGCTGGAATTCCTGCGCAATGGCAAGCGCATGAGCGCGACGGTGATCGTTTCGCGGCTGGAAGGCAATGATGTGGCCAAACGGCCCAATGAAGGGCGCCCCGCCGATCCCGCGCCGGATCCCGCGCCGGGCGTGGCGGGGGAGCAAGGAGCCGTGCTCGGCATGCGGGTGGCCGAAATCACCCGCGATTTGCGCCGGCGCTTTCGCCTGGATCCCGATGTCAGCGGGCTGGTGGTGCTCAGCGTGGAGCCCGGCTCGGCCGCGGCCGGCAGCGTACAGGCCGGGGATGTCATCTTGGAGATGGCCTTCCAACCGGTCGAAACCGTTGCCGAGGCGCGGGCCCAAGCCGCCCGGCTGGATGGCCGCGCCCCGATCCTGCTCTATCTCGATCGCGGCGGGGATAAAACCTTCCGCCAGATCACGCCCCGCAAATAAAGGCGGCACAATCGAGCTAAACCATGTGGATGTGGCGATCGCCCGCAATGCCCTGGAAATACAGCGCCGCCGTCAGATCGGTGAACTGGATGCGGCCATTGGCCAAGGCACGCAGAGCCGGCTTGGCGTGATAGGCAAGGCCCAAACCGGCGCGCGCGATCATCGCGCCATCATTGGCCCCATCGCCGATGGCCA
>CAZAGL010000301.1:0-2778 GCA_964484435.1 uncultured Caulobacteraceae bacterium | reverse complement strand
GCGGCGCACAATGGGTTGCTGCCCATCCGGCATCGAGGCCGTTGACCGATATCGATTGGGCCGGGGGGCAGGCCCGCATGGCCGCGGTGTTCGGCCTGCTGATGACCAATGTTTTGGGCTCCGTGATCGAGGCCGAGGGCGCGCGCTTTGATCCGCAGCGGGCCGCAATCCTTTATCATCGCGCCCTCAGCCCGCGCGCGCCGCAAATCGAAGTGCGCCGCCTTGCCGATCAATGTGAGCACCTGCTGCGCGATGCTGGCGGGGCGCGGTGGCGGCGCTGGTCCATGCGCCTTGCCCGGGTTTCGGTGCTGACGCTGCGCCTATCGGCCCATGCCAACCCGGAGCGGGATCGCTTCGTTGAGCAATTCTTTAATCTTTTACCGGTTTCGGTCATCGCCAGGCTGTGCCGGCGCGCCGATCATGCCGCGCCCGCAGCGGGCGGAGTATAAATTGACCTTTACTCAATCGTGGTGCCGGGTTTGGGGCAGGCAATCCTTGCCGGTTCGTTAACATTGGGGCAATGCTAGGATCGGGGAGTGCCGATCCATGCCAATTTCACGAAATACCATCCTCGCGGCCGCAGTTTCCTTGCTGGTTGGGCTGTGGGGTGGCGTCACATTGGCGCAATGGAATGGCGGCCCGGGCGATAAGGGGCGCGCGGAAAATGTGCGCTCGGCCAAGGCCCCGCGGGCCCAGGCGATCAGTGGCGCGGGCATGGAGTTTTTGCGCGCGCGCATCGACACGACGGGCGATGCCCCCAAGGCCTGCCTGGAGTTTTCGCAGGATTTGGTTGGCGATGGCAGCGTCCGTTACGCCGATTATCTGGGGATCGAGCCGGCCGCGCGGGCCGAAACCAGCGTCGCGGGCAAGCTGCTTTGCCTCACCGGCCTGCCCTTCGAGCCGGATCGCGCCGTCACCATCAAGGCCGGCCTGCCCGGCGTGGGTGGCGCGGCCCTGGCCCAGGATGAAAGCTTTACCCTGTCCTTCGGGGAGCGACCAACCTTCGTGGGCTTTGCCGGCCAGGGCGTGATCCTGCCGCGCGCCGAGGCCGATGGCCTGGGCATCGAAACGGTGAATGTCACCCAGCTGAAGGTTTCCGTCCTGCGGGTCAGCGATCGCAATATCGCGCGCCAGGCTTTGGAAGAAGGCCAAGCGGTGCCGGAGGGGTCCTATAGCTATTGGGATTTCCAATATGCCGGCCAGGATCTGGGCGCGCCCGTCTATGAGGGCAAGATCGCCGTCGATCTCGGTCCCTCCGGCAGCCTGGAAGGCCGGCGCAATCAAACCATCACCAGTGTTTTTCCGCTCGGCGCGGCCATGAAGCGGGTCAAGCCTGGCGCGTACGTGGTGAAGGTGGAGGATATTTCCCCCAGCGCCGGGGCGCGCGGGGAGCAAAATCGCCCGGCCGCCGCCTATCGCTGGATCATTTACACCGATCTGGCGCTGCAGACCTTCAAAGGCAGCCAGGGCATGGACATCGTGGTCCGCTCCCTGGAAAGCGCGCGCCCGCAATCGGGTATCACCCTGGCGGTATTGGCGCAAAACAATGACGAGCTGGGCCGCGCCAAAACCAATGGCCAGGGCCGGGCCAGCTTTGCCGCGCCTTTGTTTCAAGGGGAGGGCGCGCAGCGTGCGCGCTATATCGTGGCCTATGGCCGCGAGGGGGATTTCACCGCTTTGGATCTGGAGCGCAGCCCCATCGATCTCAGCGATCGCGATATTGCCGGGCGTAACGTGCCGCCGCAGATCGATGCCTTCGTTTACACCGATCGCGGCATTTACCGGCCCGGGGAAACCGTGCGGCTGGGGGCGCTGGTCCGGGATGCTGGCGGCAAGGCCGTGGAAAATCGCAAAAGCGTTCTGGTGCTGACGCGCCCGAACGGCACCGAGGCGCGCCGTCAGCGCCTGCTGGAGGCCGATCAAGGCGGGGCAATCCTCAAAAACCTGGCGATCGATCGCGGGGCTCCGCGCGGGCGCTGGTCGGTGAAACTGTTGGTGGATGGCCAGGAAACGCCGGCGGGCGAGGCCTCTTTCGCGGTCGAGGATTTTGTTCCGCAGCGCCTGAAAGTGGCCATCGCGGCCGATGACGCGCCCTTCACGGGGGGAGGCAGCCGCGCCATTCCGATCACCGCCAGCTTTCTTTACGGGGCCGTTGGGGCGGGCTTGCCGGTTCAGGGGGAGGCGCGCCTGGTGCGCGATCCCAATCCCTTCCCCGATTTTGCCAAATTCCATTTCGGCAAGGCCGAAGACGGATTTGAAGATCGCTCCATTCCCCTGAACGAAACCGTGACCGATGGGGCCGGAAAGGCGCAATTGGCGCTGGTCTTGCCCGAAGTGGAAACCAGCCTGCCGCTGCGGGCTCTTGTCAGCGCGGCCGTGCTGGAGCCGGGCGGGCGCGCGGTGCGCGAGCAGGTGAATATCCCGGTTCGGCTGTCTGGGCGCTATTTCGGCCTGCGTCCCACGTTCGAAGGTGGCTATGCCGGGGAAAATACGCCCTTGGCTTTTGAAGTGCTGGCATTGGATCGCGCCGGCAAACGCCTGGCCCAGCCTGATCTCGCCTGGAGCCTGATCGAAGAAGATTATGGCTATGATTGGTATCTCGAAGACGGCCAATGGAAATGGCGGCGAACCGGGCGCGATATTCCGCGCAGCGCCGGCAAGGTGCAGATCGCGGCCAATGCCCCGGCGGGCATTCCCATTGGGGCGCTGAAATCGGGTTCCTATCGCCTGGAGGTGCAGGCCGATGGGGTGCAGTCCTCCTATCGTTTCGGCGTGGGC
>CAZAGL010000300.1:0-2802 GCA_964484435.1 uncultured Caulobacteraceae bacterium | reverse complement strand
CGAGTATCCGATGCCGATCAGCATCCATGCCGCAAGCAGCGCGCCCTGAGACAATCCGAAGGCTCCATCCCAGAGGGCCAGGCCCGCGAGCCCACCAAGCATCGCCAAGGCTCCGAGACCCATGACCGGACGGTCGGGGACCGTGTCGAGCACCCTTGGCAGCACAAGCGCGGTCAGCATCGAGCCTGCGCCGAAGGCTCCCATGGCGACCGCCACCGCGCTGTCGCCCAGGCCGAGACCGTCCTTCACCAGCACCACCGTGTTCACAAGCACCATTGCCCCCGCCGAAGACACCGCCATCGAGAAGGCCAGAAGCCCGCGTAGGCGCGGTGTCTTGAGGTAGATGCGGATGCCGCGGGTCGTGCGGTCGTAGAAGCCCCGCGCCGCGGCCGGTTTCGGCGCCGGAAGCGCCACCGAGACAACCAGAAGCGCCGAGGCCGCGAATCCCACCACCGTGCCGAGGAACAACGCATCGTAGGACAGCGCCACGAGGAGCAGTGCCGCCAGCGCCGGGCTCAGCAGCGACTCGAGATCATAGGCCAGCCGCGACAGGGACAGGGCACGAGTATAGCGGTCTTCCTCCGGCAAAACGTCCGGGATGGTCGCCTGAAAGATCGGCGTGAACGCGGCCGACGCCGCCTGAAGGACAAGGATCAGGGCATAGACCTGCCAGACCTCACTGACGAAGGGCAGGCAGAGCGCCACGGCCGCGCGCACCAGATCGCGCGCTACCAGGACGTGGCGGCGCGGCAGGCGTTCGGCCAGCGCGGCGGCGACCGGTGCGACAGTGACATAGGCCACCATCTTGATCGCAAAGACCGCGCCGAGGACCAGTGCCGCATTCCTGCCCGCGAGATCGTAGGCCAGCAGCGCGAGCGCGACCGTGGCCAACCCTGTGCCCATCAGCGCGACGATCTGCGCGAGGAACAGATGCCGGTAGGTGCGGTCTTTCAGGATATTCAGCATGGTTGGTGCTCGGCGCGTGTCGTCTCGACACTCGTGTGGAGGGTCGCAGGCGTCAACCCGGCCCCTTGCGGATCAGGTAGGTGTCCATGATCCAGCCGTGCTGCGCGCGCGCCTCGGCCCGTTTTGCGACGATGCGCGGCCCGGCCTCGGCCAGCGGCCCGGCGTCGAGCACCTGCTGAGGCATGCCGAGAAATCCGCCCCACCAGATGTGAAACCCGTCCGGCGGGAGGCTCCGGAAACTGCACTCCCCGTCCAGCATGACCACGACCGTGTCGGCTCCCTCGGGCCAGCCGTAGTCGCGCAAACGCCGACCTGTCGTGACGGTGACCGCCCCGTTCACCGTGTTGAACGGAATCGCATGGGCCGCCGTCAGCGCCTGCAGAGACGTGATTCCCGGCACCACGCGTAGACGCGGGCGCGGGGTCAAACGATCCGCAATCCGGAGCGTCGAATCGTAAAGCCCCGGATCGCCCCAGACCATGAGCGCGACCGGCCCCTCCGGCTGGTGGGCGGCGATCGTCTCGGCCCAGATCCGGGCGATCTCGTCGTGCCAGCGCGCGACACGCGCGCCGTAGGGCAGGCTTTCGTCGCGCACCGGCATGTCGAATTCCGCGACGGGTGCGGTGCTGCCGGAGGCCCGCAGGATCTCGTGACGCAGTTCGGCGAGGTCTGCCTTGTCAGGCCCCTTGCGCGGCACCATCACGAGCGCGGCCTCCCGTAGGGCGGCCTGGCCCTCCAGCGTCACATGGGCCGGATTGCCCGTGCCGATCCCGATGAGCCAGAGCTCATGCACCGTCGCCTCCGATCTCGGCCAGCGAGCCGTAGAAGATCAGCGCGGGCAACGGCCCCGGATCGGCCGCCAGCCGTGCCGCAAGCGTGGCGACGGTGCTGCGCGACAACACCTGTTCGGGCTTGCCGACCGCCTCGGCCAGCAGCGCCGAGGTGTCCCCCGGCAGGCCGCGCGCGATCAGCGCCTCGGCGAGGGCCGCGAAGGTGCGCTTGCCCATGAAGACCACGGTGCAGGCCAAAGGGTCGGCCAGCGCGTCGAGGTTCAGGTCTTCGGGCAGGCGCCCATCCACATCATGCCCGGTCACGAACTGTACCCGCCGCGCGGTCAGGCGGCGGGTCAGCGGGATGCCCGCGGCAGCAGCGGCGGCCAGGGGCGAGGCGACGCCCGGCACGATCTCGTAGGGAATGCCGGCTTCGTGCAAGGCGACGAGTTCCTCCTCCAGCCGCCCGAAGAGCCCGCCATCGCCGGATTTCAGCCGCACGATCCGGCCACCGCCTTGCGCGTAGTCTACGAGGAGGCGGCTGACGTGATGCTGCTTGGGCGAGGGTCGCCCGGCCCGCTTGCCGACACTCACGAGGTCCGCGCCCGGACGCGCATGGGACAGGATCGGACCGGCCGAAAGGTCGTCGTAAAGCACCGCATCGGCGTGCTTCAGCCGGTCCAGCGCCTTGAGCGTCAGAAGCTCCGGATCGCCGGGGCCAGAGCCCACGAAGCTTACGAACCCGGTCATGCGTCTTCGCCCGCGATGAGGTGAAAGAAGGTGCCGGTCACATGTCCACGCCGCGATCCGGTCTCGGGCACCGGGTTGCCATCGGCATCGGCCACGTCCGCCAGCGCCTCGTCGGGTTGCTCGAGGATGGTCGAGTAGTGGAACTCGTGGCCGCGCAGCGCAGCGCCCGCGGGCTGTCCGGGCATGGGGGCGCGCAGGACGGCGCGGCGATAGCCGAGGTGGAACTTGCGTTTCTCGTAGGACGTGACGAGACCCAGAAGGCCCGCCATCTCGTGCCTGACCCCGTCCTTGTCGATCAGCGCCTGCCCGAGCGCCA
>CAZAGL010000299.1:0-2833 GCA_964484435.1 uncultured Caulobacteraceae bacterium | reverse complement strand
GGCGGTCCCTCCCCTCCCGGTGCCGACGAGACGGACATCGTCGGCACCATCCCGTCTTGGCCGGAAAGGACACAAGTATCATAAGACAAGCTGCGGCGGATTGTGTATGGAGATGCGCTTGGCGCGGCGCGGGAACGGAGAGTTACGGGTGGCGATTGAGGCTTGGCCGGCGGTGTCGTCCTTGGGGCAGATTTCTCCGGTTCCCGCTGGCGTTTGACGAACGACCGCTTCAAGTTTCCGGGCTGCTAATCCATCAGCGGCAGTAAGCGCTAGGGTTGCCATAGCGACGCTACTGCCACGCCCGATCGCTTGGTGCCTCCGCACGATTCGTCATGCCGTAGTCGCGCACCACGGCTGCCACGCGCAGGCGATAATCCGCGAACACGCCGGCGCGACCTTCGCCTTGTGCGGCCTGATGTCCGTGATGGGCGCGCCACGCCGTCAACGCCGCTTCGTCGCGCCAGAAGGAAAGCGACAGAATTTTTCCAGGCGTCGACAGCGACTGAAATCGCTCAATGCTGATGAAGCCGTTGATTTGGTCCAACTCGTCGCGCAAAGCGCCGGCGAGATCCAGATAGCGCTGGTGGCCGCTTGGCGCTGGTTGCACCTCGAAGATAACGGCAATCATGCGGGGCGCACACGCGCGGCTGCGGCGCCAGGATCCGCGCCGGAGAGGAAGGCGTTCGACGCGGCCCACAAGGCGAAGCGGCCCTCTTCAAGATGCATCAAATGCGTCGCCCGCGGAATGACAACGTCACTTGTCGCCAAGCTCGCGCGCGTCGCTCGAAATCGCGCCACATCCGCATCCGTGCACAGACTGTCCCACGCGCCGCGCACGATCATCAACGGGCACAAGATCCGCGCGGGATCGTAGAGCGAAGCGCCTGACCAGGCCGCAACGATGTCGGCCTGCGGGCCAAGCGGGATTTGCACCGCGGGCGGGGATCGCGTCATCGCTTGCGCGTCCGTTGCGAGCCAGGCCGGTCCCCATTGCGCAAGGTCCGGCTCCGCAAGAATATTGGCTTGGCCCGCCGGCACATCCGCCTTGAACCGCGCGAGTTGTTCAGCGACGGTTAGCGTGCGCCATGCCGGAATCTGCGGCGCGCTTGGCAAGGGCGCCGAAGCGGACGGTGCGGCAGCCACCACGCGCGTAAGGATTGGCCCAAACAAGATGAGTCTTTGCAGCGCACGTGGGTGCTCGGTGGCGAAACGCGCGGCCGGGATCGTGCCCCAGGAATGCGCGATGATCGATATCGACGCATTTCGGCCGCGCGCCGCCTGAATGTGCGCGACGGCACGCGCGATTTGCTCGGCCGCTTCGGCGCACCGCAGCGGTTGCGGCGACTGATCCGCCGGTCGATCGAACGCGCCCGGCCGCGCAGACCCGCCATAGCCTTCAAAATCCAGCGCCCAAACGTCCGCGCCCGCATCAAACAAGGCGTCTTCCCAAGAGCGGCCATCGGCGAAACGATATCTCACAGACAACGCGCTCGGAAACGTCGCGCCATGAACGTAGAGAACGACCGACCCGTTTCCGCGCCGCCGGCGCATGTGCAAGCGCGGCGCGCCGGACACGTCCTCGAACTGCACGTCATTCATGGCATTTGCCGGCCTTCCGGCCGCCCCTTGTGTCGCGCAACCGGCGAGGCCAGCGGCCGTCAGCGCCAGAAAGGCGCGGCGATCGAGTGTTGGTTTCATGAGCACATTCTGGTCCACCACCGGGTCCTTGTCATGCGGGATCGTTTCGCTCATGATCGAACTATGCGTGACGGCCCCGATCCCTCCGAACCTGCAGCCCTTATTGGCGATCCGGCTCGCGCGGCGATCCTCACCGCCTTGCTGGATGGGCGCGCCTGGACAGCGAGTGAACTCGCGCTTGAGGCCGGCGTCGGTGCCCCGACCGCGAGCGCGCATTTGGCGAAGCTTTCCACTGGCGGATTGATTCAGGTCGTCGCCCAGGGCCGCCATCGCTACTACCGCTTGGCGGGCCCTGAAGTCGTGGCCGCTCTAGAAGCGTTAATGAAGATCGCTGCACAGCGCAGCCCGCCCAAACGCCGCCCCGGCCCGCGTGACGCCGCGATGCGCGAAGCGCGTACGTGCTATGACCATATCGCCGGACGACTTGGCGTTGCGATCTTCGATCGCCTGCGCGCACAGCGGTGGATCAAGCAGTCCGCGGATGGATGGGCGCTGACACGCGCCGGCGTGACGGGGTTGGATGAGGTTTTGGGACTTGATGTTGCGGCCATTCCTACATTGCGACGAGCGCTGGTGAAACCATGTCTCGATTGGAGCGAGCGCACGGAACATCTGGGTGGTGCACTGGGGGCGGCGCTTCTCGACCGCGCACTTGCTGAGGGCTGGGTGAAACGCGCGGACGGTAGAGCGCTGGCGCTGACGGACAAAGGGCACCAGAGGCTAGCAGAGGCGCGATGGCTACCAACACCCTAGTGGCTGGATTGGATTGTGCAGCAGCCACTTCCGGCTAGATCACCTTGAGCGCGTTCTCAACTCAACCTCGCGCCGCCAATTTCCGCTCTGGGCGAATCCTCTCCGGTTCAGATCGGACCAAACTCTCCGTTTGAATTTCCGTTGTGGATCAGCGGTGTGGGGCTGCGTTCCCGGCGCGGCCACACATCACCCCCGCCCATCGAGCCCCCGCGCCTCGACCGTGTTGGCCACCATGCGCTTCTCGATAAAGGCGATGAGGTCACCGTAACGGTAGCGGATTTCCTTGAGGCCGAGCTTCACGAACGGCAGGTCCTTGCGGCGCTTCGCGCAGCGTCGTTTTCAAAAATGAACGCGCGGCCTTGCCGCGCGGGCCGGTCTCGCT
>CAZAGL010000298.1:0-2839 GCA_964484435.1 uncultured Caulobacteraceae bacterium | reverse complement strand
CTCAGTCAAATCGGGATCCGCTCTCTAGGCTAAAAGAGGCGCGCTTGGTCAAGCCCTTGCCCGACGCAGCGTGCGGCGATCTCCCGCCTCAATAACCCTTGCTGGCGATATAGGTTTTCAATGCGGTGATGCGATTGGTCGGATCGGGGTGGGTGGAAAGGATTTGCGGCGGGCGCGGGCCTTGTTCGGCGGCCAGCATTTTTTCCCAGAAATGCACCGATTCCCCGGCCCGATAGCCGGCCTTGACCATGTAATCCACGCCGATGCGATCGGCCTCGCTTTCGTGCAGGCGCGAATAGGGCAGCAAAACCCCGTATTGCGCGCCAAGGCCAAGCAGCGCGCCCGCCTGTGGCGGAACGCCAAGCTGCGCGCCCGCCGCCTGCCCAACGGCGAGGCCAAGCTGGGTGTAGGTAGTCTGGCTGGCGCGCTCCAAAGCGTGGCGCCCGGTGACATGGCCCACTTCATGGCCCAAAACCGCGGCGAGCTGATCATCATTATCGGTCAGATCGAGCAGGCCTTTGTACACGCCCACCTTGCCGCCCGGCAGCACGAAGGCGTTGCGCTCGGGCGTATCGAACACCACGAATTCCCAGGGCTGATTGGCCAGGCCCGCCGCATCGGCGATGCGCAGGCCCACCCGCTTGACGCGCGCCTGCGCCGTGACATCGTTGGAAATTGGGGTTTTTTGCTTGGTCTCGGTCCAGGCATTGGCGGATAGCTGGGCCAATTCGCCATCGGAAATGGCGATGAATTGTGAGCGCCCGGTCACCTCATTGGTCACGCAGCCGGCCAGCAGTAGGGCCAAGCCCGCCCCGGCAACACAGCCCATTGTTTTCACCAGCCCAATCTTGCGCATGGATATCTCCCAAAATGGCGCGCGCAGAGCCTGCCCACGCCGCCAAAATTCAGCCTGCGTTCAGCCCGCAATCGCTTATGCTTAATTCCTAGCACGGAGCCGATGATGAACCAAAGCCCCCTTTTGCCGCGCACGGCCGCCATGCTGGCTCTGTGCTGCGGTGCAGCCTTTGCCCAGCCCGCCGGCCTTGTTCCGCGCGCGGAATTATACAGCGCGCCCAATTATCAGGGGCAAAAGCTGGTGCTCACCGGCAGTGCGCGCAATCTGGATCGCACGGGCTTCAATGATCGGGCGCAAAGCGTGCGCGTGACAGGAAGCTGGACGTTCTGCGAAGACAGCGAATTCGATGACCGCTGCATCACCCTAAGCCGGGATGAGCCCGATCTCGCGGCCCTTGGCTTTGGCAATTCCATCAGCTCGGCGAAGATCGAAACGCCGCGCTCGGGGCCAGAGCCCTTGACCCCCCAACCTTATCGCCCAGATCCTTATCAACCGGAGCCCTATCAGCCCGCGCCGGCACCTTATGGCCCAGCCTTCCTGGAAGGCAGCACCGCCACCTTCTTCCCCCAGCCCAGCCAAAGCGGGCGGCCCATCCCCGCCTGCGATCCCGGGGCGCGCGGCCCCAATTGCGCCCGCGCCAGCGCCGATCGCTTTTGCCGCGCCGAAGGCTTTGCCGCCAGCGGCTATTCCAATATTCGGCGCGGGCGGCGCGGCGATGTGCTGGTTGATGTCTTGTGCCTCTATTGACGCGCGCCAAAAGCGGGGTGCCGATCTGCCCGCTTTGGCGGGCCTGGCTGGCAATCGCAGATCAATGAGGCATTGCACAAGGCATCAAAAATGTCTTTGCATGGCCAAACACGAGTAGTTACATAAACCTCGTGGAAATCGTGTTCGATGCGGCAAAGGACGCTATCAACCGGGCAAAGCACGGCATATCGCTTTCTCGCGCAGCCGATCTCGATGTGCTGGCCTATATCGACGACAACCGTTTCGACGAGCCAAGATTTCGGATCTACGGCCGAATTGATGGTGGTGCCTCTTGCGCAGCGGGCACGATTCGCGACGGAGTGATCCGCATCATCAGCCTAAGGCGCGCCCATGCGAAGGAAATGAAGCGCTATGTCTAAGCAGCCCTCTATCCACTTTGATGAAGACAATCCCGAATGGACCATCGAGGATTTCGCGCGCGCCAAGCGGGGCGCTGATCTGCCCGCGCCGATCCGGGATGCCTTCAAGAAATCGAAGGGCGGGCACCCCGCAAGATCGAGCAAGGAACAGGTCACGCTGCGGCTCGATAAGGACATTCTGGATCGCTTCCGGGCTGGCGGGCCTGGCTGGCAAGCGCGGATCAATGAGGCATTGCGCAAGGCCGATTGAGCCGATGAGCGCGCCAAAAGCGTTGGCACGTAAAAACGCTCACCAATCCGCAAGCCATCATGCAGCGGTGACCAGCCGCACGAATTGCTCGAACTGCGAAACACATCCATTGCCCGTATTGGTGATCGCAACCAAATCCGTCTCGGTCTTCGGGCAGTGAAACAGCAGGGCATTAAAGCCACTGATGCCTCCGCTATGAAAAAGCAGCGGGGTATCAAACATCGTTGTCACTTCCAGCCCCATGCCATAATCCCCACGCTGCACGAAGGATGGAGGCTGCGGGATGGAGCCATCCGGCGTCCAGCGCGCTTCGCCCACTGGCCGGCCATCGTTCAGGCGCGCCGGCGCAATCATTTGCGCGAGATCAGATGGGCCAAGGACATGCCCTGAATAAAGGGCCTTGTTCCAGACCAGCAAATCCCGCGCCGTAGAACGAAGCGCGCCCGCCGCAAACGGCAATGTCGTGAATGGTGCATGCACGAATTTGCTACTTGCGGATTGATCCATTTCGTAGCCGGAGGCACGGCCCCTCACGATTTCCGAATTCGAATCCAGCGCCGTTGACGTCATTTGCAGCGGCCTGAACAAGCGCTCATGCAGCAGCAT
>CAZAGL010000297.1:0-2846 GCA_964484435.1 uncultured Caulobacteraceae bacterium | reverse complement strand
TCGACATTTCCATCATGCCGAAGGCCGCGCGGATCGGCGCGATGACGCACAACGCGGTGCAGCCGGGGATTAGCCCCGTGCGGCGCGCACGCCATCCAGCATCATATGGATCTGGGCCGCCATGCGCTGGCGAATCTGCGCCGGATGGGCCGCTTCATACAGCACCGCCTTCAAATTGGAGAACATGACGCAGACAAACATGTCCACGGCCAGGGCGCGATCCAGCTTGGGGGCCAACTCACCCGATGCGCAGGCCTCGGCCAGCACGGCGGAAATCGTATCATGGATCTGGCTGGAGGCCGTTCGCACCTTGCGCTCGGCGCATTCCGTGCGCGTCCAGGAGGCGGCGATGGTTTCGCGGATGAAGGGCAGGCGCTCCGGAGGATCGGCCAGCAGCGCCTCGCCGATCAAAGCCAAACGCGCCTGCGCCGGCTTGCCAGCCGATTGCGCCGCCGCATTGCTGACCCGGCCGCCCACTTCGGTCAAATATTCAATAATGATTTCATCGCACAATTCATCCTTCGAGGTGAAGGTGATGAATACCGAGCCGGTGGCCACCCCGGCCTCTTCGGCGATCATGCGGATGGTGACGCGCTCAAAACCCTCCCGGGCAAACAGGGCCCGCGCCGCATCGACAACCTTGCCGCGCGTCTCTTCCTTGTCGCGGCGGCGGGGAAGATCTTCAACAGCCAAACGGTCACGCGTCTTTGATTCTATTGACATCGACCTATCGCCCTTTGTTCACAAGGATGTGTCTATACCTTGGCCAGTCGTCGTTCAAGTGAAACTTCGTAGTCTGCTGGCGCGCACGGATCAATAACCTCCCGATGGCCAAGAATTCGATTCACTTGCTTGGCCAAGAGCGTGGTCAAATCCTTCGGCCTCCAATTATCGAACAATGCTTTTCGGAAATTGCGCAAACAGCATGCCAAGATCATATCCATGGCAAAATCGCAACCCGCTTGATCGGCCTGGCTTTTTTCCAGGCTGTCGCGCACGGCGCTGCGGATGATCTGGATCAGCGGCTCCAGGCGGCCAGGGTCTCGGCTGGCTGTTGAAATCGTCCCAGCGGCGGGCAGAAAAAACCTGGAGCCGCAGCAGCCTCGCCGCAATTGCCGGCACCAACGCCACCGCCCTGCATGGGGGCTCGCACCCGCGCGCCAATGGGTTTATGCAAAGACATGAATTGGTTTTCCCTGTTGATCCCGCTGTCTTTGGTTGTTGTCCTGGCGGCGCTGCTGTTCGGGATTTACACCCTGTTTCGCGGAGGCGATTTTGGGCGCTCTTGGTCCAACAAGGCCATGCGCCTGCGCGTATTGGCGCAATTTGTGGCAATTTTGTTGCTGATCGGCGCGATGGCCTACAAATCCTTGGCGGGGTGATCACGCATGCGCATCGATAAAATCTACACGCGCGCGGGCGATGGCGGCATGACGCGCCTATCCACCGGTGAGCCGGTGGCCAAAAGCCATGCCCGCATCGAGGCCATCGGCGAGGTGGATGAGGCCAATTGCGCCATCGGCGTGGCCCGCCTGCACACGCAGGCCGATGCCGTGCTCGATGCCATCCTGGCCCGGGCCCAGCACGATCTCTTCGATCTGGGTGCCGATCTCGCCTGCCCGGAACGGGACGCCCCGCTGCCTTTCGTGCCCTTGCGCATTGTCGAGAGCCAAGTCGAGCGGCTGGAGCGCGAAATCGATGCCCTGAATGCGGCCATCGCGCCCTTGACCAGCTTTGTCCTGCCCGGCGGCAGCCCGGCCAGCGCCTGCCTGCACGTGGCCAGGGCCGCGGTGCGCCGGGCCGAACGCCGCACCACCTTCCTGGCCAGCCAAGCGGGGGAGCAAGTCTCGGGAGCGGCACTGCGCTATCTCAACCGGCTATCGGATCTGCTGTTTGTCGCCGCGCGCCATGGCAATGCCCAGGGCCAGGCTGATGTGCTTTGGGTGCCGGGCAGCTCGCGCTGAGCCGAACCGGCCATCACGCGTCACGGCTTGGAATTCTTTCCAGCCCGGGCATCGCGCCAGGCCCCGATGCGCAGCCGCAAGGCATTGAGCTTGATAAAACCCTCCGCGTCGCTCTGATCATAGCCGCCGGCCGCGTCAAAGCCCACCAGATCCTTGTCATAAAGGCTCATCGGGCTTTGCCGGCCGATCACGCCAACCCCGCCTTTGTACAGCTTCAGGCGCACCTGCCCGCTAACGCAATCCTGGCTGCAATCGATGGCCGCCTGGAGCATCCGGCGCTCGGGCGTGAACCACATGCCGTTATAGATGAGGCTGGCATAGCGCGGCATCAATTCATCCTTCAAATGCATCGCGCCGCGATCCAGCGTCAGGCTTTCGATGGCCCGGTGCGCCTGCCAGAGGATGGTGCCGCCCGGCGTTTCGTAATATCCGCGCGATTTCATGCCCACGAAGCGGTTCTCGACGAGATCGAGGCCGCCCACGCCATGGGCGCGGCCCATGTCATTGAGACGCGCCAGCAAGGCCGCTGGTGATAAGCGGGTGCCATCCACGCTCACGGCATCGCCGTGCTCAAAGCCGATGCTGAGTTCCAGCGGAATATCCGGGGCCTCTTCGGGGGTGATGGTGCGCCGATCAAACCGCTTGCTGACGATTTCGGGCACGGGCAAAGCCGGATCCTCCAGCGCCAGGCCTTCGGACGAGGTGTGCAAAAGATTGGCATCGATGGAAAAGGGCGCGGCGTGCTCCTTGCCCTTATTGATGGGAATGCCGTGGCGCTCGGCATAGGCCAAAAGATCGGGGCGGCCCTGAAATTCCCATTCCCGCCAGGGCGCGATCACGCGCACATCCGGCTTCAACGCATAATAGGACAGCTCGAACCGG
>CAZAGL010000296.1:0-2855 GCA_964484435.1 uncultured Caulobacteraceae bacterium | reverse complement strand
ATTATAGCCGTGCCATGGCATGAAGGCGACCAGCACGTTGCGGCCCAGGGCCAATTCCCCCAATTCCGTGGAGGGGCCATCGCCGATGATATCGCCGGCCTGCACCTGCTCCCCCACCTGCACGATCGGGCGCTGGTTGATACAGGTGTTCTGGTTGGAACGCTGGAATTTGAACAGGCGATAGATATCCACGCCCGGCTTGGTCGGATCGCGTTCCTCGGTGGCCCGCACCACGATGCGCTGGCTATCGACCTGCTCGACAATACCGGCCCGCCGGGCCGTCACGGCCGCGCCTGAATCGCGCGCCACCACGCTTTCCATGCCGGTGCCCACGAGCGGCGCATCCGCGCGCAGCAAGGGCACGGCCTGGCGTTGCATGTTCGAGCCCATCAAGGCGCGATTGGCATCATCGTTTTCCAGGAAGGGGATCAGGGCCGCCGCCACCGAAACCACCTGCTTGGGCGACACATCGATGAAATCGATCTCATCGCGCGCCACCAAAGTGGCTTCCCCATTGACGCGGGCCTGCACGAACAAATCCTGCAATGCCCCATCCTTCAAGCGGGCGTTGGCCTGAGCGATCTTGTGCTTGCCCTCTTCCATGGCCGAAAGATAGGTGATGTCCGCCGTGGGGCGGCCATCGACGACGCGCCGATACGGGCTTTCGATAAAGCCATATTTATTGACGCGGGCATGGGTGGCCAAGCTGTTGATCAGGCCGATATTGGGGCCTTCCGGGGTTTCGATCGGGCAGATGCGGCCATAATGGGTGGGGTGCACGTCGCGCACCTCAAAGCCGGCCCGCTCCCGCGTCAAACCGCCCGGGCCCAGCGCCGAGAGCCTGCGCTTATGGGTGATTTCCGAAAGCGGATTGGTCTGATCCATGAATTGCGAAAGCTGGCTGGAGCCGAAAAACTCTCGCACCGCAGCCGCCGCCGGCTTGGCATTGATCAAATCATGCGGCATCACCGTTTCGATATCGACAGAGCCCATCCGCTCCTTGATGGCCCGCTCCATGCGCAGCAAGCCCAGGCGGTATTGGTTTTCCATCAATTCACCAACGGAGCGAACCCGCCGATTGCCGAGATTATCGATATCATCGACTTCCCCGCGCCCATCGCGCAGATCACACAGCGTTTTCAGCACGCTGATGATATCTTCGGTGCGCAGCGTGCGCACCTCGTCGGAGGTATCGAGGCCGAGGCGCATATTCATCTTCACGCGGCCGACGGCCGAGAGATCATAGCGCTCGATATCCGAAAACAGGCCGCGGAACAGCGCCTCGCCGGTCTCGACGGTTGGCGGCTCACCGGGGCGCATGACGCGATAGATGTCGAACAGCGCCTGCTCGCGCGTTTCGTTTTTATCGACGGCCAAAGTGTTGCGGATATAGGGCCCAACCGTGACATGATCGATGTCCAGCGTCGGGATTTCGGTGACACCCGCCTCGACCAGGCTGGCGATGGCGTGCTCGGTCAAGGCTTCGCCGGCCTCGGCGAAGATTTCCCCGGTTTCGGGATTGACCAGATCCTCGGCCGCGAAGCGCTCGACGAGGTGCTCGGTCGGGATGAGGATCTCGCGCAGGCCCTCATCGGCCAGCTTGTTGGCGCCGCGGGCCGAAAGCTTCTTGCCCGTTTCGGCGGCCACCTGGCCGGTATCGGCATTGACGAGATCATAAAGCGGCTTCACGCCGCGCCAGCGCTCCGGCAGATAGCGCGCCGCCCAGCCGCGCCGCGTGAAGCGATAGGTCACGCGGTCATAGAAGGTGGCCAGGGTCTTTTCGGAATCCAGCCCCAGGGCATAGAGCACCGTGGTGGCCGGCAGCTTGCGCTTGCGATCGATGCGGACATACAAAATATCCTTGGCATCGAACTCGAAATCCAGCCAGGAGCCGCGATAGGGAATGACCCGCGCGGCAAACAGCAATTTCCCGGAAGAATGCGTCTTGCCCTTGTCGTGATCGAAGAACACGCCGGGCGAACGGTGCATTTGGCTGACGATCACCCGCTCGGTGCCGTTGACCACAAAGGTGCCTTTGTCGGTCATCAGCGGAATATCGCCGAGATAGACATCCTGCTCTTTGATGTCCTTGACCGATTTGGCCCCCGTCTCTTCATCGCTTTCAAATACGATGAGGCGCAGCTTGACCTTCAAGGGCGCGGCATAGGTGATATCGCGCTGCTGGCATTCCTCGACATCGAATTTCGGCTCCTCGAATTCATAGGAGACGTATTCGAGCACCGCGCGCTCGGAAAAATCCTTGATCGGGAACACGGAGCGGAAAACCGCTTCCAGGCCCTCGACGCGCCGCTGCGGGTGCGCGATATCCTTTTGCAGGAATTGATCATACGAGCTGCGCTGCACCTCGATGAGATTGGGCATCGCCCCCGCCTCGGGGATGCGCCCGAAGCTTTTCCGAATCCGCTTTTTGCCTGTATAGGTAAGAGCCATTGCTCCCCTCACGACCATTTTGGCGGGGCCAATCGCCGGCCGCCTCCGGCTCTGGCCCCGTGCCGCCTGCCGCCCGCCAGCGGCCGAAGCCGCCGCGCTGGGGTTTCCCCCTCAAAGCCCCCGCGAGCGCAAGACGCCTTGACGCGCCAGAACGACCCGGCGCACGCGCAAAACGAAAGCGGGCCGCGCACGCACGCGCACCCCGCCTTCGCCCAATTGTTTGCTTATTTCAACTCAACCTTGGCCCCAGCCTTTTCCAGCTGCACCTTGAACTTTTCGGCATCGGCCTTGGAAAGGCCCTCCTTGACGGCCTTGGGCGCGCCTTCCACCAAATCCTTGGCTTCCTTCAGGCCCAAAGCCGTGATGGCCCGAACTTCCTTGATGACCTCGATCTTCTTGTCGCC
>CAZAGL010000295.1:0-2893 GCA_964484435.1 uncultured Caulobacteraceae bacterium | reverse complement strand
CAGAAGACGCCATACGAGATTTGTTCCAGTGACTGGAGTTCAGACGTGTGCTGGCCGCCAATGTGTTTGCCGCCGCGCATCTGTTATCGAAGATCAAAATCGCCTTCGTCGATCTCGATCCGCAAAGCAACCTTTCGCAGTATTTTCTTTCCCCGGCTGAGCGCAACCGCCTGCGGCAAAAAAACCAGACGATTTACGCGGTGTTTTCTTCGCGCGGCGAATCGGCCTGTGCGCGCGGGGATTTTCTGAAATTGGCCAATCCGCTCAATCGCAAACTGGGGCTTGGCCATTTCGATTTGATCGCCGGCGATGATCGCCTGTTTGAGTTCACCCTGGATTTGCGCGCCCCGCCCGAAAAGGACGCGGCTTTTTCGCGCTTTCATGCGCTGATCGGGGATTTGAAATCGCGCTATGACGCCGTCATCCTCGATACCAATCCGTGCGCCACGTTTTTGACGCGCTGCGCCATCACCGCGGCCGAGCATATCGTCGCGCCCGTGCGGCCCGAGGCCTATTCCTTGAGCGGCCTCAATCTGCTGGAATTTGTCACCCGCCAAATCCGTGAGCGGCCGGTGCGCCCCGCCGAATTCTCGATCCTGCTCAATGGCGTGGGGGATAGGGTGCGCCTACGCGCCGGCGGCGATCCCGACACGCTGATCCGCCAGGAAATCGCCCAGGCGCCTTTTTTCGGTGCGAGTCTTTTGGAAACGTCCATCCCCTATTCTGGGCTACTGCGCGCCGCGCCCAGCCAGCGCTTTGCCGCCAATCCGATCAATGCCACAGCTTTGCAGCGCTTTTCCCAGCGTGCGCTGAAAGAAAGCCTCGCTTCGGCCGCACAAGCGATCTTGCATCGCGCGGGTGCTTTGTGAGCCGATCGCCTGCCCACCCGGCTTTGGCCCTCCTGGATATCCTGCACGAAAGCGCGCGCGAAAAGGCCGATCTACTCGCCGAGGAATTTGGCATCGCCCGCTTGGCCAGGGAAAGCCTGCCGGCTTTTTTGCGCCGCCTGGATCACCAAATGGGGCAGGCCGCCGTCATGGCCCGCGTGCACGCTTTGCTGACCGGCCTGGCGCACGAGCGCGGCGGCAGCGACAAGCTGGTTTGACGCGGGAATGCGCGCCCTGATTCGTCCTGCGCAAGCTGCCGATACGCCGGCGCTGCAGGCGATCGAACGCGATGCCGCGCGCGCTTTTCTGGCGCTGCCCAGCTTTGCGTTCTGCGCCGCTCTGCCCGCCCGCACACAAAGCGAGCATGAGCGGGTGAGAGAGACGGGTCTTTCTTTGATATTGGAACAGCACGGCCAGCCCATCGGCTTCGCGCTCATTTTGCCCGTGGATGGCCACGCCCATCTCCTGGAAACGGCCATCGCCCGTGATCACCAGGGACGCGGGTTTGGCCGCCAGCTGATCGGCGCGGCGCAGGCCGAGGCCATCGGTGCCGGCTATCGCGAAATGACGTTGACGACCTATCGCGATGTTCCCTGGAACGCGCCTTTCTATGCCCGGCTCGGTTTTATCGAGATCCTGCCCGATGCTACCCGCAAGGGGCTCAACGCGATCGTTCAAGAGGAAGTCGAAGCCGGTTTTGCCCGGCAAAAGCGCGTGGCCATGCGCAAGGCGCTGGTGTGACGCTGGGCTCTGCGCCGCTTTTTGGGGGACGGCACCGCTTCGCTGCTGTGATCTTGGGGCGTAAAAGGGAAAAGATATCTCCTCCCCTGCGCGTCAGCGCAACGCGAAGAGGGACGTGTTTTCGACGCCGCGCCCCCGACACACCCTTGCCGCGCGCGCTAACGCGGTCCACACTGCGCCATGCGCAATTTCCTTTCCGGCATGTTCCTCGCATGCGTTTGTTTATGGCCCTGGGGCGCGGCCAAGGGGGCCCCGCCGGCCGATACCGTGCTGTGGGGCGGGCCCATTTATGTGAGTGCGGATGCGCCCAAACCGGTTGAAGCATTGGCCATCAAGGACGGGCGCTTTGTCGCCATCGGCTCGAGGCGTGCCGCCAAGCGCTGGATCGGCCCGCAAACCCGGCTGATCGATCTGCGCGGCGCGGCGGCCTTTCCAGGCTTCACCGACGGACACGCGCATCTTCGCGGCATCGGCGAGCGCGAATTGGAACTCAACCTTGAGGGCAGCGCCTCGATCGGCGATTTACAGGCCCGGCTGCTGGCCTGGATCAAAGCGCATGGCGAAGGCCCCGTCATCGGGCGCGGCTGGATCGAGACGCATTGGCCCGAGGGGCGCATGCCAAATTCCGCTGATCTCGATGCCATCGCACCCGCGCGCCCGGTTCTGCTCATCCGCGCCGATGGCCATGCCTTGGTCGCCAATTCCGTGGTCCTGTCCCAAGCGGGCATCGATGCCACAACGGCCGATCCGCCCGGCGGGCGCATTCTGCGCGATGAGAACGGCCGCCCCGATGGCATTTTGATCGATCGGGCGATGGATTTGCTGGCAAGGCTGCGCCCAGCGCAAAGCCCGCAGCGTTTGGCTACCGCCCTCGAAAAAGCCCTGGAAGTCTATCCGAAAGCGGGCTGGACGGGCCTGCACAATATGAGCGTCGATTGGCAAGATGTGATCTGGCTGGAGGCCAGGGCCGAGCAGGCCCCTTTGCCTTTGCGCGTCTATAACAGCGTGACGCCAGAAGCCAGCGCCAATCTCCTCGCTTCGGGCAAGCGCATCAGCACTGGGGGTCGGGTGATCACCCGCGCCATCAAGCTCTATGCCGATGGCGCGCTCGGCTCACGCGGGGCGGCACTTTTTACACCCTATAGCGATGCCCCCGACACCAGCGGCCTGGTATTGTTCGGTGCCAAGGACATGGAAATCCTGCAGCGAGCCAAGGAAAGCGGCATGCAAATGGCGGTGCACGCCATTGGCGATCGCGGCAATGC
>CAZAGL010000294.1:0-2985 GCA_964484435.1 uncultured Caulobacteraceae bacterium | reverse complement strand
TCGGAGAAGGGCAGAACGCGATCGCCGATGATCTGCCCCGTCTCATGGCCCTTGCCAGCGATCAGCAACGCATCGCCCGGCCGCAATTGGCTTATGGCCGTTTCGATGGCCAACCCGCGATCGGCGATTTCCACCGCGCCCGGGCAGGCGGCCAGGATGGCCGCGCGGATCAAAGCCGGATGTTCCGAGCGCGGATTGTCATCCGTCACGATCACCTGATCGGCAAAGCGGGCGCCGATGGCCCCCATTTTGGCCCGCTTGCCGCGATCGCGATCCCCGCCGCAGCCGAACACCAGCACGATGCGGCCCGGCGCGTGGGGGCGCGCGGCGCGCAGCAGCACGTCCAGCCCGTCGGGCGTGTGCGCGTAATCGACAAACACGTGCGCGCCCGAAGCCGTTGAGCCGACATGCTCGATCCGGCCCAAAACGGGCACCAGCTTGGCCATGCCGGCCCAGACAGCATCGGATGCTTGCCCAAGGGCCAGGGCCAAGGCAGCGGCCGTCACCGCATTGAGGGCCTGAAACTCCCCGATCAAGGGCAGATCGACCTGGGCCCGTGCGCCGCGCCAGGAAAGCTCCAGGCGCTGGCCATTGGGCCTTGGCCAGATTTCACGAATCTTCAGATGCTCGGCGCGCCAGCCGCAGGTGATGATGTCCAGGCCGCGCTGGCGGGCCGCCGCCTCGAAAACCGCGGCCGCCTCGGCATCGGCATTGATGATGGCCGGCGCGCCGCTTGGCAGCAAATCCCACAGGCGCAGCTTGGCGGCGCGATAGGCCTCCATGCTCTGATGATAATCGAGATGATCCTGCGAGAAATTGGTGAAGGCCCCGGCGCTGAGGCGCACGCCATCGAGGCGGCGCTGATCCAGCCCATGGCTGGAAGCCTCCATGGCCGCATGGCTGACGCCCTCATCGCACAGCGATTGCAGGGTTTGGTGGATGGCCACCGGATCGGGCGTGGTATGGCCCAGATCGAGGCGGCCCGATGGGCCGATCGCCCCCAAAGTGCCCAAACTGGCGGCGCGAAGCCCACTGGATGCCCAGATCTGGCGCAGAAAATCCACGGTGGAGCTTTTGCCATTGGTGCCGGTGACGGCGATCAGGGTTTGCGGCTGGCGCGGATAGAGCCGGGCCGCCGCCAAGGCCAAAGCCAAACGCGGATCGGGCCGCACGATATGGACCAGGCCGGCGGGGCATTGCACATCCGGGCCGCTCAAAACCGCCACCGCGCCGGCGGCCTTGGCCGCCTCCACAAAGTCCCGGCCATGCACGGCCGATCCCTGCATTGCCGCAAAGACAAAGCCGGGCCGAACGCGCCGGCTATCGGCGGTGATGCCGGTGATATCCAGATCCGTCTCCACGCCAGGTGTTTCCCCGAACAGAGCGCGCAGATTCATAATTCCACTCCTCCAGCAGCCCTTTCCCCGGCGGCATTGGCCGTGCTCGCATCAAGCCCCAGGCCCAAGAATGGCGCAATCCGTGTGATCACCCGCGCCGCCGACGGGGCGGCCACCACACCGCCCGTAGCACCGCCTTCCACCGGGCGGGGCTCATCCAGCGCCAGCAGCAACACATAACGCGGCGCATTGGCCGGGAATATGGCGGCAAACGAGGACAGCATGCGATCACGGGCATAGCCGCCGGCCTCGAATTTCTCGGCGGTGCCGGTTTTGCCGGCGATGGCGATTTGTGCCAAATTGGCCCGCTGGCCCGTGCCGGTCAGCACCGTGCTGCGCATGAAATCCAGCACCAGATTGGCGCTTTGCGGCGAAAATGCCCGCGTCTTTTTCACCTCTTCGCCGGCCACATGCAAGCGCAGCGTGGGTGAAACCACCTCACCGGCATTGACAAAGGCGGTATAGGCCCCGGCCAGCGCCACCAGCGACATGGACATGGCATGGCCAAAGCCGCGAATGGCCACCGTCAATTCCCGATCATCGGGCCCCAGATTGGGCGCTGCTGAGCCGGGCAATTCGATCTTGCTGGCCTGCGAAAGGCCCAGGCGCGCGAAATAGGCATGCTGGCGCGCCGCGCCCACCCGCAGCGCCAATCGCGCTGCCCCGATATTGCTGGATTTGGATAAAACCGCACGCAAATCGACGGGCCCTTCCAGGGGATGGGGCTCGCGGATTTCCACGCCCGAAACCAGAAACGGATTGGCGACATCGAATTGTTCATCGGGCGCGGTCAGGCCCAGATCCAGGGCCATGGCCAAGGTGAAGGGCTTCATCGTCGAGCCCATCTCATAGCGCTCGCTCACCGCGCGGTTTTTGCGCACATCGGCATCCGGGCCTGGTGGGCGATTGGCATCAAAGCTGGGATTGCTGGCCAGCGCCAGCACTTCACCGGTTTGGCCATCGAGCAATACACCCGCCCCGCCCAGCGCACCGGCCCGCGTGACGGCATCGGCCAATTCCACTTCCAGCGCGTATTGCATGCGCAGATCGAGGGAGGTTTCCACCTTCTCGATGTGAGGGGCGCGCAAGCGGGCATCGAAGGCGCGCTCCATGCCCGCTTGCCCCTGCAAATCCACCCCAGCCGTGCCCAAGACATGGGCCGCCAGATTGCCCTGCGGATAAAAGCGCCGCGCTTCCTCCACGAAATCGATGCCCGGCAGGCCCAAGGCGAACACGCTGTCGCGCTCACGCGGGGTCAAGCCGCGCAGCAGATAAACGAGCTTTTGTTCCGAGCCCAAGCGGCGCTCCAGCTCGGCGCGCTTGAGGCGCGGCAGCACCCCGATCAAGGCCGAAGCGGTTTCGTCAATCCCCCAGACCCCGGCTGGCGCGGCGGTCAGCGCATAGGTGGGCGCGAGCGTGGCGAGGACAAGGCCGTTGCGATCGACGAGATCGGCGCGTGAAACCGGCACGGCAACGGCCCGCCCCGCTGCGCGCGCTTCGCGGCCGGCCAAAGCCAGCTCCAGCGCACGCCCCCCCAAAACCGCCAGCGCGGCGCACAGCAGCCCGGCCAGGATGGCATTGCGCTCCA
>CAZAGL010000293.1:0-2995 GCA_964484435.1 uncultured Caulobacteraceae bacterium | reverse complement strand
CTGCGGCGCTGGGAGGAGGTCACCGGCCCGGTGGAGAATTGGGGCGATCTGCCCGTCCAGGCCTGGCCCGAAATGCCGCTGGCCCCCGACGATCCGCTGGCGATTTTCTACACCTCCGGCACGACGGGCAAGCCCAAGGGCGCGGTGCTCTCGCATCGGGGGGTGATTTCCAACATGTTCAACGCCCTGGCCGCCCAGGCGCGTGCGTATCTGCGCCGTGGGGAGATGCCGCCTTCGCCCGATCCCATGGCTCCGCCCAAGGCGTTCTTGGTCTCGGTGCCGTTGTTTCATGCCACCGGCTGCTTCGCGGTGATGACCCCGGCCATGCTGGCCGGCCAGAAACTGGTGCTGATCCGCAAATGGGATGCCGATCGGGCCCTGGAATTGATCGAGGAAGAGCGGATCACCCATTTCGGCGGGGTGCCGACTATTGCCTGGCAGATTGTCGAGCATCCGCGCTTTGCCCATTACGATACCTCCAGCGTGGAAGTTGTCTCGTATGGCGGGGCCCCGGCCGCGCCGGAATTGGTGCGCCGGATCAAGGCCTGCTTCCCCAAGGCCCAGCCGGGGCAGGGCTGGGGCATGACCGAAACCTCTGCGACGGCAGTTTCCAATTTCGCCGAAGATTATGCGCTGCGTCCCTGGAGCTGCGGCGTGCCCGCGCCGAGCGGGGAGGCCAAGATCGTCGGCCCCGATGGCCAGGTCTTGCCCAGCGGTGAGGTGGGGGAGCTGCTCTATAAAGGGCCGATCAATGCCCAGGGCTATTGGCAAAAGCCGCAGGCCAGCGCCGAAACCTTCGTGGAGGGTTGGGTCAAAACCGGGGATTTGGCCAGCATGGACGAAGAGGGCTTTATCCGCATCGTCGATCGGGCCAAGGACATGCTGATCCGCGGCGGGGAGAATATCTATTGCGTCGAGGTGGAAAACGCCTTGTACGAGCACCCGGCCGTGATGGATGCGGCCCTTGTCGGCATCGCCCATCCCAGCCTGGGCGAGGAGCCGGCGGCGGTGGTGACCCTCAAGCCCGGTGCCCAGGCCAGCGAGGCGGAGCTGCGTCAATGGGTGGGCCAGCGCCTGGCGGCCTTCAAAGTGCCTGTCAAAGTGGTGTTCAGCGCCCAAACCCTGCCGCGCAACCCGCAAGGCAAAATCCTCAAGCGGGAGTTGAAGTCCCTGGTGGAATAGGGGGCTGCGCTGCAGCCTGGACGTGACATATCTGTCGCAGAGCACGAAATTGACGCTGAATGATATGGCGATCACGTTGATTTTGACCGATCACGGCATAGAAAGACTGAGTCAGAAAGATTCGTCTCCGAAAGGATAGGACACATGCAGAATACCCGTTGGCGGTTTGGGCTTTTGGCGAGCACGATGATTGCCGGGCTGGCGCTCTCGATGCCGGCCCATGCCCAGCAGGCCGCTCCCGCTAGCCCCCAAGATGCGGAAGCTGCCGAGTCCGAGGATATCGTCGTTACGGGTTCACGGATCGCTCGCCGTGATTACACCTCCACCAGTCCTATCGCCACGATTGATTCGGCCCAGCTTCAGTCAAGCGGCGAGTAAAATATCGAAGAAGTGCTGAACGATTTGCCGCAAGTCGTTCCCGGCTCGAACGCCGCCAACAACAATCCCGGGGGCGGTCAGGCCACTGTGGATCTGCGCGGCCTTGGTACGGCCCGCACGCTGGTCCTCGTCAATGGCAAGCGCTTCGCGCCTTCCACGGGCCTCGGCGTGGTGGATTTGAACAATCTTCCGCTCGAATTGCTGAGCCGTGTGGAAGTGGTTACGGGCGGTGCTTCAGCCGTTTATGGATCGGATGCGGTTGGCGGGGTCGTCAACTTCATCATCGACAACAAGTTTACGGGCATCGAGGGGCGAGCTTATTACGGCTCCACTGGCAAGGGCGATGCCGAGCGCAGCAGCGTGAGCGTCCGGCTCGGCACTGATTTCGCCGAAGGGCGGGGCCATATCACGGGTTTTGTCAGCTATTATGACCGCGAGCAGGTCGGCCAGGATGATCGTGCGTTCTCGGCGGTCGATTTCAATGGCGGATCAGCGACGGGCACGTCTGGCCGATTTGATAACGTGGCAACAAATCCCTTTCCCTCAGCCACGATCGGTGGTGTTCCATCGGCCAATGGTGTGCCTTGCCCCGCTGGAACGACAACACGAAATTATGCCTTCAACGCGAATGGCTCGGTTCGGCCGTATTGCAATGATTTCGGATTGGGCCCCGCCAGCGATCGCTACAATTTCTCGCCCTTCAACCTCTTGATCGTCCCGCAGGAGCGGTATTCGATCAATGTGATCGGGAATTATGAGATCGTTCCGAAATTGCTGGATGCCTATATTGAGGCTTTCTACACCAACAGCAATGTCGCAAACCAGCTTGCGCCAACACCACTGGCTCCCACAGCGACGCGCGTCGCCTTGGTGAGCCCGAACTCTCCCTTCCTGTCTCCATCGGCTCGCGCATTGCTCGCCTCCCGGCCCAATCCAAATGCGCCGGCCTTTTTGCGTCGCCGCCTGCAGGAACTCGGCCCGCGAATCGCGGAATTCAACTCCAACGTGTTCACCATCAATGCCGGGATTCGCGGAGAGATTTTGCCGAACATCAAATATGATGTCTATTATTCCTATCAACGCAGCGAGTTCGTGAACACCATCCAAGGCGATGCTTCGATTTCGCGCATCCAGTCTTCGCTGAATAATTGCCCCCCCGGATCAGCGGCGGGCTGCTTGCCGATCAATTTCTTCGGCCCGGAATCGATTTCTCAGGCGGGCGTCGATTTCATCGGCCTGAACGGCCTGACGACTCAGACATTTGATCGCAACAATCTGGTGGCCACGCTTTCTGGGGATTTGTTCAATCTGCCGGCTGGCCCGGTGGGCTTCTCGGTGGGCTTCGAATATCGTGAAGACAGCCTGAACTTCCTGCCCGATGATTCCTATGCCAGCGGTGATCTGGTTGGGTTCAATGCCCAGCAGCCGGTTCTGG
>CAZAGL010000292.1:0-2999 GCA_964484435.1 uncultured Caulobacteraceae bacterium | reverse complement strand
GCATTCGGTATGCCCGCACACCACGATGTGCGGCACCTTCAAGACGCCCACGGCAAATTCGATCGAGGCGGTCATGCCGCCCGTCTGCGTGGAATGGGGCGGCACGATATTGCCGGCATTGCGGCAAATGAACAAATCACCCGGATCCGTTTGCGTGATCATCGCCGTTTCGATGCGGGAATCGGAACAGGTGATGAACAGGGCCTCGGGGGCCTGCCCCGTGCTCAATTTTTCGAACAGTGCGCGCTTTTCGGGAAACACCTCTTGCTGGAATTTCACGACGCCGGCGGCAAATTTGGGCATGAACGTTCTCCTGGTTGGTGGGATGGACAGGGCAGGGCGAGAGGAGCGAGTGAAAAGAATGGAGAGGCAGCGCCCTCAGGCCGACCAGGCCTTGCGCACAAAGGCGATGGCTTCGGGCGTGACGCCGTTCTGGCGCCCTTCCAAAAAACGCAGCCCCTGGGTGACCCATCCCGCGATATCGGGCTGGGTGAGGTGGTAAAGATGATGGCGGCCGTCGCGCCGCTCTTCCACCAGGCGGTGGGCGCGCATCAGGGCCAAATGCTGGGAAATCCGCGTGTCCGTCAGGCCAAGGCGCGCGGCCAGGCTGCGCACATCGGCCTCGGCAAGGCGCAATTCCTCCACGATCCTGATGCGGTCGGGATGGGCCAATATCTTGAAAATTCCCGCCAATTCCCTGGCCACGCTGGCGCGTTGCGGCATGAGCAAAAGCCATCAATATTTCGCATATATGCATGTGGGAAGGTTCGTCCAAATTGCAAGCCGCCCGTTTTCGTGATCCTTTCGATGCGCCGCGCGCGTGACCCGGGCCGCAAGAGCAGCGCCCCAGAGCAGAGGAGCAAATATGCAAATCCTGCAAATCACCCCCTTCATGCATGTGCGCGAAACGGCCTTTGAAACGGCCCTCGGCTTTTGGCAAGCCATGGGCTTTCGCATTATTTTGCGCAGCGAGTCTTCCTATGCGTATCTGGAGCGCGAGGGGGCGGGCCTGCGGCTGCTGGCGCATAACGATCCCGCCGAGATCGCACCCGGCACGCGCGGTTTTCGCTATTATGTGGATGTGCGCGATGTCGATGCCATCCATCGCGAACTGAAACCCGTGCTCGATGCCATGCCGAAGGGCGATGTTTACGGCCCGGTTGACCAGCCCTATGGTCAACGCGAATTGCTCATTCTGGCCCCTGATGGGGATTTGCTGGTGTTTGGCGCAGCGAGGGGCAAAGCGGGGGATTAGGCTTTGCAGCCATCGGCCGGAAGGATCGATTCCAAACTGGCGGCGCGGCTGGCCTTCGGCTTGGTGCAGGGGCTTGGCCTTTTGGCGCTGCACCGATGGCACGGGCATCACCAAGCTGTGGGGCCGTTATATTTCGCCTTGGTCTATGGCCTCGTTTTTCTTCCGCCTTTGCTGCTGGCGGCTTCTGGGGCGATGGGCCGGAGGGCCTTGGCGATCTGGGCCGGGCTGGCTTTGGCGCTGCTGCTGGGGCTGGGCTATTATGCCTCGTGGCGGGCCCAAATCGGAACAACATCAGGCGATCCCGACGCGCCAAACGTAATCTTTGCCGGCCTGCTCATGTTCATCGCCCATCATTTGGTGCAGGTGGGGGTGCAATCGGGGCGCTGGCGGGCCCCCTATCCCGAATATTTCGATCTCACCTGGAAGCATGGGGTGCAGCTGGCCTTGAGCCTACTGTTCACCGGTGTGTTTTGGTTGGTCCTGCAACTGGGCGCGACCTTGTTCAACCTGATCGGTATCTCGGCCCTTCAGGATCTGATCACGCGCGATTTGTTCTCTTTTCCGGCCACGTGCCTTGCTTTTGCCGCTGGCGTGCATTTGACCGATGCGCGCGCCAGCCTGGTGATTGGCGCGCGCGCGCTGATTCTGACCTTGCTTGCTTGGCTTTTGCCGTTGATGGCGGGGATTGCCGCGGCCTTCCTGTTGGCCTTGCCGCTCACCGGGCTGGCCGGCCTATGGGGCACCAAATTTGCCAGCGGGCTGCTCATGTGGGCGGCCACATTGCTGATTTTCCTGCTCAATGCCGCCTATCAGGCGGGAGAAAAGCCCGCCAACCCGGTCATTGCGGTGATGGCGCGGATCGGCTGCCTGCTGCTTGTGCCGCTCTGCGCGCTGGCGGCTTATGGCTTGATGCTCCGCATCGGGCAGCATGGGCTGACCAATAGCCGGGTGATCGCCTGCGCGGGGCTGTTGCTGCTGAGCTGCTATGCCATCGGGTATGCCCTCGCCGCGCTCGCCCGGGGGGCCTGGCTGGCCAGGCTGGGCACCGCCAATGTTTGGTGCGCCTTGATTTGCGTCGGCGTGCTGCTCAGCCTGCTGTCGCCGCTGGCCGATCCCGCGCGCCTGGCGGTGCAGAGCCAGGTGGCCCGCTTGACGCGCGGCGCGGTGCTGCCGGAAGCGTTCGATTATGCCTTCCTGGACACCCAATCCGGGCGTTGGGGGAAGGCGGCTTTGCTGAACCTGGCCGGCAACAAGGGCGATGCTCGCAGCCTGGAAATCGCCGCCGCGGCCGAAGCTTACCAGGCCAAACAGCCCGCCTTCTCCAGGTTCGCCAGCGCGGCGAAACGGCGCGAATTGGTGCCCGATCTCACCGGGGAGGGCGCGTCACCCCTTCCGGACGGGGCGTTCTTGAAGTTGGAAGACGGGCAAGACCCTATTGGCGCGTGCATCACCGTGCAGCAGGTCTGCTCCTTCCTGCAGACCGATTTGAACGGCGATGGGAAAGGCGAGATCCTTCTGTTTGAAGGCAATTACATTTCGGTGCTGGAACCCGGTGCCAGACCCGCTGGCCCCTGGCAGGTTGCCGCGCGGGCTTGCTGCGTCAGCGCGCGCGATTGGAACACGGGAGAATACAAAATCGTGCCGCCGTTATATTCCGATCTCGAAATCGGCGGGCAAACGCTCAATTTCACCCCCTCGTATCGCCCGCCCAAATAAAGCATCACGCGGGCGCAAGGCTCAAAGG
>CAZAGL010000291.1:0-3039 GCA_964484435.1 uncultured Caulobacteraceae bacterium | reverse complement strand
CGCGAAGCCGCGCGTATGGCCCCTAACCAATCCAATTATCTCCTGGCTTTGGCGCGGGCCTTCGGCCCGGCGCGCGCCGCCGAGGCCGCCCCCATCTATCAACAGGCCCTGGCGCTGGAGCAGAACAATCCCTCGGCGCGGGCCGGCATCCATGTCGAAATCGCCGATATCCAAGAACGCGGCGGCGAGATCGACGCGGCGCTGCGCAGCCTCAATGCGGCCGTGCTGGCTGATCCCGAATACAAAGAGGCCTATCTGCGCCGGGGCCGCATTCTCTTTGAGCAGCGCGGCAATTATTTGAGCGCGGCGCAAGATTTCCGCCTGGCCGAGCGGCTCAACCGCTCCCCCACGGATCGGGCCGAAGCCCTTTATTATCTGAGCCAAATCGAAGTGCGCAAGGAATTGGATGCCCGCGCGCGCCGTGCCCCATCGGCCGGCGATGCCACCTTTGCCATCAACAAGGCCGATGAAGCCGCCACCATCAATGAAGATGACAGCCGCGATGCCAGATATCGCGGCCAGGCCTGCTTGGCGCGGGTGTTTTTCGGGCGCGTCAACGGCGCGGACGATAGCCGCTTTTGCATCGCCGATGAGCGGCGCGATGCCTCGGCCTTGATGTATGAGGGCATGTTCCATCTGCGCCAGACCTTCAACAAGCGCGGCGGCGATCAGGCCCGGGCCTGGGAAGCCGCCTTGAGCGCCTTTTCCGATGGCCTGGCGCGCATCGGGGAAGCGCGCACCGAAGAGAATATGGATCAGCGCCGGCTGCGCTCCCGCCTGCAGGTGGGCCGCGGGGTTTCGCTGTATTGCGTCGGCCTGGAATCGATCGGCCGGCAAACCATCAATGGCGCGGCCCAGCGCGCCGACGCCGAGCAGTTTTTTCTGGATTACGGTATTAAACTCTGCGCCAGTCGCGGCTAAAGTTTTTGCTTATACGTTGGAGGGCATTCGATCATGGCGGCACAAGATCCCTTTTCGGGGCAACAAGGCTGGGGCAATGACGACAAGGGCCAGCCCATGCTGGTTGTTCAGGCTCCGGGCAATATGGAATACGCGCCCGCCGCCCCGAGCAATCGCGGCAGCGCGGCCGTGATGTGGATGGGCGCGCTGCTGGGCGGCAGCGTGATCGCCTCCTTGTTTTTGCTGTTCGTGTATTTCGATGCCTCCAGCGATGTCAAAACGCTGCGCGCCCAAATCGCCACGGAACAATCCAATCTGATGCGCACCAAGGCCAATCTCAGCGCCCTGATCGAGCGCGAGCGCACGGCCAATGAAAAGGCCGCGATCTATGACCGCGACAACAAATCCCTCAACGCTGAGAACAACGAATTGCGCAAGCGGTTGAAACTGCCCGCGCGCCCGCGCCCGCCCGCGCCCGCGCCGCGCCAGCCTGATCCCTTCGCGGAATGATGCGTGATCGCCAACTGCCTTTCTCCAATTTGGAGAAAGTTGGTATGGCTCTTTTGGGGCATATGATCCGCTGACACGAGGGAGACGGCCGTGACATCTTCAGGACCCACACCAGAATACCGTGCCTTCGTTGAAGCGGGGATCGGCATCTTGATGGCCGTCATCAACGCCGATGGCAAATATTCCCAGGAAGAATTTCTCTGGTTCAAGAACGTGCAGCATCGCCATCCCTTGTTTCGGGATGTGCCGCCCGATGCCTTCAATCCGATGCTGCACTCGGTCAAGGCGCAACTAGCCGCCAATCCCTGGAAAACCCTGATGGCCAATTGGGCCAAAGCCGTGCCCGAGCCATATCGCCAATCCATCTATGAATTGGCCATCGGCCTTGCTGTTGTCGACAAGGAATTGGAAGGGCGCGAGCCGGAAGTCGTCACCCATTTGTGGCGCTCCCTTGGCCTCGAGGAAAGCCTGGCACGCCAATTGTTCATGAACCGCATCGAGCAGATGTAGCCTAGCCCCGGTTCGCCGCGGCTTCAGCGTTTCAGCTTGGCTTCGATCGCATCCCAAAATCTTGCCGGCACATCGATCCCGGTGAGGCGCTGCAGCTCGCGCACCAAAGTCGGCGAGGTCACATTGATCTCGGTGAGACGGCCATCGATGATGTCCAGCCCCGCAAACACGATGCCTTCGGCATGCAGCAACGGGGCCACGCGCGCCACGATTTCGAGATCCCGCTCGGTCAGCTCGCTGGCTTCGGCCCGGCCGCCGACATGGATATTGGCGCGGAACTCCCCCGCTTTGGGCACGCGGCGCAGAGCCGCCAGGGCCTGGCCATCCAGCACCATGATGCGCTTGTCGCCCGCCGTCACCGCCGGCAAAAATTCCTGCACGACCAGGGGCTCTTTGCCCAATTCGGTGAGCATGGCCTGCACGCGCGCCGCGAAATTGGCATCGCTGGCGCGCGCGCGCACCACGCCGGTGCCGCCCGAAAGAAAAGCCGGCTTGAGAACCACTTCGGCGAAATCGGCCGCGAAGGCCTGGATGGCCGCCACATTGCGCCCCACGAATGTGGGCGCGATCAGATCATCGAACGCCAAAATGGAGAGTTTCTCCGGGATATTGCGCACGCCGCTGGGCCGATTGACGATCAAGGTTTCGCTGGCGGCGAGATCGAGCAGATAGGTGTTGGCCACATAGCCGATATCGAAGGGAGGATCCTGGCGGATCAGCACGACGTCAAAATGCCCGAGATCCAGAGTTTCCTCGGCCAGTTCGAGAAAATGCGCCCCCTTTTGATCGGCCACTTTGATTTGCCGCGCCAGCGCGCGCACCCGGCCACGATCGAAGAACACGTCCTGCGGCAAAAACCACCAGGTTTCAAAGCCACGGCTTTGCGCCTCCAGCAGCAGCGCAAAGCTGGTATCGCCTTGGATGGCGATGTCCTGGATGGGATCCATCTGAACGCCGATGCGCATGGCCTGCTCGCTTCTGGGTGTTGCCGATTGCCCTGCAGCGTTAGCGCGCAAGGCGGGTCAAGGAAAGCACCTTGCCAGCATGGGGATCATGTGTGCGAGCTAATGCGCCAGAAGCAGAGGAATTTCCGCGCGGATCAAGACATCGCGCGTGGCC
>CAZAGL010000290.1:0-3079 GCA_964484435.1 uncultured Caulobacteraceae bacterium | reverse complement strand
TTTCCCGCTCCAAGCCATCGGCGCGATACAATTGGCGGATCGTGTGGATGCCATTTTTCTGGCTGATCGGCGCGCCCGCCGCATCGAGGAAGCGCACCTCCTCCACCAGGCCTTGCGCGCCATAGCCATATTGGCGCCCGCCATAGCCATCGGCATCGAGCCCCGCTTCCCCCGTATTGTTGCGAAAAAGCCGCTGTTTGACCCGCCCTTCTGCATCGAAGACCAGACGGTGGCGATCCACCTGCGATCTTCTGGAAAATTCGGCCAAGGGATCCGTTCCGCCCAGCGATGAAAGTGC
The DNA here is from genome assembly GCA_964484435.1 of uncultured Caulobacteraceae bacterium. Lineage (GTDB taxonomy): Bacteria > Pseudomonadota > Alphaproteobacteria > Caulobacterales > Aquidulcibacteraceae. Next base: position 2,781 of record CAZAGL010000290.1, on the reverse strand, counting down.
GGGCAATGCCAGGCTGCCCAGATCGCCCGCGGCGCTCTCCTGCTGGAATTCCACATTCGCGCCCTTGGGGTTTCCTCCGCCCTCGGCGGCGAAACTGTAACGCAGTACGGATTTGAGCTTTTCAGTGTTATCGAGAAGCCGCGTTTCGGCCAATTGCCCATCCGTGCGATAGGCAAAGCGCCAGATCGCCACGTTATCGAGCCAGGGATCTTGAAACCCCTCCGCATCCGCGCCGAGTTCCTGCGGATTCTTGCCGCCCTTGACGCGGCGCATGGTGATGAGGCGCCCGGCCTTGCGCGTCATCTCGAACACGCCATCGCGCCCCGCCGCCTGCGCCGCCGGCACCTTGCCGACCCCCTTGGGCACGCCGTAATATTCGGCGTAAGCGTTGAAAAAAGCGATCTTTTCGCGATTGAAATCCCACCAATACAGGCCGCCGCCGGCCACGAGCAATAGCATGGCGCCAATGGCGCTCATGAACAGCCGCCGGCGCCCATCTTGCCTTTTCTTGTCGCGTTGTTCGAGATCATCGAAGCGCACGCCCAGAAGCGCAGCCAGGAGACGCAATCGGGCGCGATGCTCCACCTCGCGCGGCTTTTCATCGGAGCGTGGGCGCACATCGGCGGCCACGGGCTCGATCGTCGGGCCCGCCGCAGGATCGCTGCCGGGCGTGAAGCGATGCAGAATGGCGGGCGGGAAGCTCTCATCGGGCTCGCCCTCGATCAAAAGCGGGATGATCTTATCGGCGCGGCCAAGCTCCTGGAACAGCGCGATCTCGCGCGCGATCCATTCCGATTTCGGCGTTTGCGGCGAACAGATGACGATCAGATATTCGCTGGCGCGCAGGGCCGTTTCGATCTCGCTGCCCAATTCGGCCGAGGCGGGGATCTCATTCTCGTCGCGGAACAATTTGCCCGTGCGGATCGGCACGCCCCGCTCAACGAGCTTGCGCGGCGTGCGATAGGTTTCGAGCTTGTCGACCAGCCATTTGGCCCAAGCCCGCTGCTCGGGCAGATGGCGATAGCTGATAAAAGCGCGATATTCGTATGCCATGATGCCCCCATCGCCTTCATCTGCCCTTGCCCATCCATCCCGTAATAGATGCGATCTTTTTTGTTTACCATAAAGAGGGCCCAGCATGATCGCCAGCCATTGCCCCCCAAGTTAACGGCCTCTTTATGAGCGTGTGCTAGCGTGTGGCTTCCTACTCAGAAGAGTGCGAGGGAAAGCCGTGTCGAACACAGGCGCAAATTTGCTGGCGAGTGGTAACGCCGAAGTGTGGCCGCGCGTGCTCGTGGTCGATGATATCGAGGACAACCGCGCGATTTTGCAGCGCCGCCTGATGGTGGCGCATTTCGAAGTCGACGAGGCCGAAAGCGGTGAACGCTGTCTGGCCATGCTGGAAACCCAGGCCTATTCCGCGATTTTGCTGGATTATCAGATGCCGGGCATGGATGGCCTCGAAACGCTGCGCCATATCCGGGCCCGTTGGAGCAAGCTGGAATTGCCGGTCATTATCGTCACGGCCCGCGATGATGATCCGCTGATCATCCAATGCCTGGATCAGGGGGCCAATGATCACGTGGCCAAGCCGTTTTCCTTCCCGGTCCTGGTGGCCCGGGTGCGCGCCCAATTGAAGCTGGCGGCCGACGCGGCGGCTTGATCGCCATTCAACTCAGACAATGATCCGGTTGGCGATCAAATCCTCCACAACGGCCGGATCGGCCAAGGTCGAGACATCGCCCAGATTGGCGAGATCGCCCTCGGCGATCTTGCGCAAAATCCGCCGCATGATCTTGCCGCTGCGGGTCTTGGGCAGAGCGGGCGCAAATTGCACGCAATCGGGGCTGGCGATGGCCCCGATCTCGCGGCGCACCCAGTGGATCAGTTCGGCGCGCAAGGGATCGCCCCCTTCCAGCCCGGCATTGAGCGTGACAAAGGCGTAGATCCCCTGGCCCTTCAGATCGTGCGCCATGCCGACGACGGCGGCCTCGGCGACCAAGGCATGGGCCACCAGCGCGCTCTCGATTTCCGCGGTGCCGAGGCGATGGCCGGAAACATTGATCACGTCATCGACGCGCCCGGTGATCCAATAATCGCCATCGCCATCGCGCCTTGCCCCATCGCCGGTGAAATATTTGCCGGGAAAGGCGGTGAAATAGGTTTGAAAAAACCGGGCCGGATCGTTCCACACGCCGCGCATCTGGCCGGGCCAGCTATCGGCCAGGCAGAGATTGCCCTCGGCCGCGCCGTGTACTTCCTGGCCGGCACCATCCACGAGCACGGGCCGCACGCCAAATAGGGGCCGCGCCGCCGATCCGGGCTTGAGATCGCTGGCCCCGGGCAGGGGGCTGAGCATCGCGCCGCCCGTTTCGGTTTGCCAATAGGTATCGACGATGGGGCAGCGCCCCTCGCCCACTACGCCATGATACCATTCCCAGGCCTGCGGATTGATCGGCTCTCCGACGGTGCCGAGCAAGTGCAAGGACGTGCGCGAGGAGGCCCGCACATGGCCATCGCCCTCGCGCATCAAGGCGCGCAGGGCCGTGGGGGCCGTATAGAAGATGTTGACGCCATAGCGATCGATGATCTGCCAGAACCGGCTGAAATCGGGATAAGAGGGCATGCCCTCGAACATCACGCTGGTCGCGCCATTGGCCAGCGGACCGTAAACGACATAGGTATGCCCCGTCACCCAGCCGATATCGGCGGCGCACCAATAAATTTCCTCGGGGATCGCGTCCTCCAGGCAGCCCACCCACATCGCCCATTGTTCGTTCT
>CAZAGL010000289.1:0-3087 GCA_964484435.1 uncultured Caulobacteraceae bacterium | reverse complement strand
ATGGCCATCGGCTGCAAAGGATGCAGATCAGCAAAGCCCTCAAAGCGGGCCACGCGCTCATTGAGGCGCGGATTGTGCTTCATCGTGCACGAGCCCAAAGGAAACAGGCCAAGATCAATGGCGTAATTGCGCTGGCTGAGGCGCACATAATGGCGCACGGTTTCCGGCTCGGATAGGCCCGGCAGGCCCAGATCGGCCTGGCGTTCCAGGCCGCCCAGGCGATCGGCCAGGCCTTTGGCCTGCGGCAGGTCCACGCCCGTTCCACCAACATGGCCGATCTCAAAGATCAGCGGCTCGGCCTGCAGCAGGCCGCGATTACCGGAAAGGGAAGAATGGCTCAAGGATCTGCTCACGCCAGCACCTCTTTCAGCGCCCGCGCATAGGCGGCGATGTCGTCATCCGTATTCATTTCGGTGGCGCAGGTGATCAGCACATCCTCCATGCCGGCGCGCGGATCGAGCCGGCTGAATGCCAATCCCGCCACGATGTTTTGCTGCGCCAATGCATCGATCAGGCTCTGCGCAGGCACGGGCAGGCGGATGGCGAATTCGTTGAAAAAGCGCTGGGTCAGCACGCGCACGCCGGAAATGGCACCGAGCGCATCGGCCAAGGCGATGGCCTTTTCGTGATTGAGCCGCGCCAGGCGGCGCAGGCCCGCCTCGCCCAGCAGCGTCATATGGATGGTCCAGGCCAGCTGGCACAGGCCGGAATTGGTGCAGATGTTGGAGGTGGCTTTGTCGCGCCGGATATGCTGCTCGCGCGTCGACAAGGTCAGCACGAAGCCGCGCTGGCCGGCGCGATCGCGCGTTTCACCGGCCACCCGGCCGGGCATCTGGCGGATGAACTTTTCCCGCGTCGTAAACAGGCCGACATAAGGCCCGCCAAAGTTCAGCGCATTGCCGAAGGATTGGCCCTCGCCGCACACGATATCGGCCCCCATGGCCCCGGCGGGCTCGATCAGGCCAAAGGCCAAGGCCTCGGTGAAGCAGGCCACCGCCAAGGCCCCAGCGCCGTGCGCCGCCGCGGCAATCGCGCGCAGATCGCTCAAGGTGCCGAACACATTGGGCGATTGCACGATGACGGCCGCTGTTTCGCCATCGAGCGCCCCGATCACCCCGGCTTCGTCATCGATCGCGGCCGCCAGCGCCACGATTTCCAGCCCAAGCGCTTCGCAGGCCGTGCGGGTGGTGGCCACATAATGGGGATGCACCCCGCCCGAAAGCACGATTTTGCGCCGCTTGGTGACACGCGCGGCCATCATCGCCGCCTCGGCACAGGCCGTGGAGCCATCATACATCGAGGCGTTCGAAACCTCCATGCCCAGCAGCATGGCCACCTGGCTCTGGAACTCGAACAAAGCCTGCAAGGTGCCCTGCGCGATTTCCGGCTGATAGGGCGTGTAAGCCGTCAAGAATTCGCTGCGCTGGATCAGATGATCCACGCTGGCCGGCACATGATGGCGATATGCCCCGGCCCCCAGGAAAAACGCCGTCTGCCCGGCCGGCACATTTTTTTGGGCCAGCCGCGCCAAATGGCGGTGCACTTCGATTTCGCCCTGCGCATCGGGCAGATCGATCTTCGGGCCGCGCGCGGCCTGCGGCACATCGACGAACAAATCCTCGATGCGCTCAACGCCGATGGCACCAAGCATTGCGGCGCGATCCTGCGCACCGAGGGGCAAATAGCGCATGGCTCAAAGCCCCTTGAGGAAGGCCTGATAGGCCCCGCCATCCATCAAAGCGCTTTGCTCTTGCGGGTCGGAAGCCTGGATCTGCACCAGCCAGCCTTCCTCTTCGGCCGAGGCATTGACCAGCTCGGGCCGGCCGGCCAGCTCAGCATTCACGCCGATTACCCTTCCCGAAATGGGGGCATAGACATCGGAAGCCGCTTTGGCGCTTTCCACCACGGCCATGGCCGCCCCGGCGCGCACCTCTTTGCCGATTTCCGGCAATTCGACATAGACCACATCGCCCAATTGCTCGGCGGCATAGATGCTGATGCCGCAACGCGCCGTTTCGCCCTCCAGGCGGGCCCATTCATGCTCTTTGGTATACATATTGGCCATGGAATTACCCCTTGACATAGCGATGGGAAACGAAAGGCAGCGCGGTGATTTCGGCCTCGCGCGGCTGGCCACGCACCAGGATTTCCACGCGTCTGCCAATTTGGGCGAAAGCCGCCTCGACATAGCCCATGGAAATCGCGCGCTGCAGGCTGGGGGCAAAGCCGCCGCTGGTTACCGCGCCGATGACGCGCCCATCGGCCTGGATCTGCGCCCCCTCGCGCGCGGGGGCGCGATCGGTGAGAGCCAAGCCCACCCGCTTACGCGCCGGCCCATTGGCCATTTCGGAAAGGATGCGCCCAGCACCCGGAAAATCGCCCGCCAGGCGGCGGCGCTTCTGGATCACCCAGGCCAGATCCGCTTCGATGGGCGACGTGCCGGCATCGAGATCATGCCCGTAAAGGCAAAGGCCTGCCTCCAGGCGCAAGGTATCGCGCGCGCCCAGCCCGATGGGCTTGACCTCCGGCTGGTCAAGCAAAGCCTGGGCGAAGGCCTCGGCCGAATCGGCCGCCACCAGCACCTCGAACCCGTCTTCGCCGGTATAGCCCGAGCGCGAAATCAGCAATGGCCCAAAGGTGCTGTCAAAACTGGCAAATTGCATGAAAAACAAGCGCGAAATGCCGGGCACCAGGCGCTCCAGCGCCACATGCGCCATCGGCCCCTGAAGAGCGAGCAAGGCCCGATCATCGAGGCGGTCAATGCACAGGCCAGCCACTCCCGCGATCAGCGCGAAATCGGCCTCTTTGCAGCCGGCATTGACCACCACATACAATCCGTTGGCCAGATCCTGATGCGCCGGGCGGCCGATGATCAGATCATCCTCGATGCCGCCTTGCGCATTGAGCAAAACGGAATAGCGCGGCTGGCCTGGCTTGAGCCCGGTAAGATCGGATGGCACCAGGCGCTCCAGCCGGCTGGCCACAAAGTCAAAGCCTTCATCGTTCTCGCCGCGCAAAAAGGCCGGGCCCATATGGGAAACATCAAACAGGCCGGCCTGGCCGCGCACCCAGGCATGCTCAGCCAAA
>CAZAGL010000288.1:0-3093 GCA_964484435.1 uncultured Caulobacteraceae bacterium | reverse complement strand
CAATTCCCTGCCCATTTTCGAAGCGGCGCGGGCCGGCTTTATCCATCTGCGGGAGAATCTGCGCGCAAGCCTCATTCCGGCTTTGATCACGGCGCTGGCGGGCGCGTTTTTGCAATTCCTGGTCTGGCAAAGCCCGGGCTGGGCGCTTTTTCTTCCGCTGGCCAGCGCCCTCGTTTCCGTCCCGTTCTTGGCGGGTCAATATCGCCGGGCGCTGGGCCTCGGCGGTGCGGGGCTGCGATTGGGGGACGATGAAGCCAGCCTGGCCGGCGCGACCCTGGCCATCGGCTTTTTCACGGCGATTCTCCTGGTGATCGGTGGGTTTTTCGCGCTGATCGCGGCCAGCATCGGGCTGATGGCCATTGGCTTGGATCCCAAAGCCCTTTCCCAAGAGCCGCAAGCCTTTTTGAAAGCCATCGGGCCCAGTGGCTCGTTGGTTCTGCTTTTGTGCCTCACGCCGCTGATTGTGGCGCTGGCCTGGGTCAATGCCCGGCTGGTCTGCTTTGGTGCGGCCAGCATTGCTCATAAGCGCATCATGGCCTTTTCCACCTGGGGTTGGACCAAGGGATCGGCCTCGCGCATTTTTTCGGCAGGTTTGCTGCTGGCCTTTCCCCTGGCAATCGGCGTGATCATCACAACGGCCACGGCCCGCGCTTTGCTTTTGGGCTTTGGCGCGGAGCCCGCCGAGATGTTCGCCAGCCGACCGGTGCCGGCGTTTCTGGCCAGCGCGATCGAGCAATTTGCCGGCCTGGTTTTGCTTTCCGGGCCGATGGCGGGCCAGGCGGCCTTCCTCTATCGCGGCTTCAATCCACTTGGCCGAAACGGGGATGGAGCCGCACCAGGCAATATGCTAGGGTGAGTGGCCAGTGGGTGAGCGGCCAAAAGGGGGAGTGATCATGGAAAAGTTCGGGGTCATCGAATCGGCCTTTGATATCTTCAAGCGGCGCGAGCGGGGCGGCGTGCTGACGCGCGCCGTGATCGGCTATACGCTGATCGTCTGGATCGTGGGGTTGGCGCTTCTATCGCTCATGGCTCCGGCCTTTCTGGATTTCATGCGCTGGTCAAAAGACTTGGAAGCCAGTCAGCAATTTGGGCAATTGCCCCCCAGATTTGGCGAGCTGGCCCTCGGCTATCTGGCCGCGCTCCCGCTGATGCTCGGTGCCTATGTGGCTTATGAGGCGGCGGTGCATCGCTGGCTGGTGCGCGGCGAGGCGGGCGGGGGCCTGATGGGCCTGAAAATCGATGGCCATTTTTGGAATGTGCTGCTTTGCCTGCTGACCTGGATCCCCGTCTCGGTGGCCATCGTGCTCGTGGTGAGCATCGTGGCCGGCCTCGGCATCGGCGGGGGCATCGCGGCCGGCGGCGGGCTGATCGGCTTTGTGCTCGGCCTTGTCGGGGTTTTGGCGGCCATCGCCCTGGGGGCTTATCTGCCGGCGCGCTTTGCCCCGGCCTCGGCGCTTTCGGTGGCGCGCGGGCGCTATAGTTTCTTCCAGGCCTGGGGGGCGACGCGGGGGCGGGCGCTCAATCTGATCGGGGCGTTCTTGATCCTGATCGTGCTGCTTTATGCCGTCGTGCTAATCTGGTCCCTGGCCACGCAGGGCCTGGTCAATCCGCTGACCGAAGCCCTGATTTCCGGCGATGGCCTGGGTGAGGCCATGGCGCAGATCGGCATCGCGGCGGCGGCGGTCTTGATCGTCAGCTATGTGGCGGTGGTGATTTTTCAAATGGTCATGATGCTGGCCATGTATGGCGTGAACGCCAAACTGGCGCGCGTGGCCACCCACCAGCCCGCAGCCCCGGCCGAGCCGGCGGGCACGGTTGCGTCCGGCCAATAGGAAGCACCGATTTGCCGCTCAGGCGCGTTTGGCGCGCGCCCGCTTGGCCGGCGCTGGCGCATCCTTATTGGCGTGCAGGCGAGCCACGCGCGCGGCCCGCCGCGCCTCGTGGCGTTCCAGCGCGTCCTTGAGATAGCGGCCCGTCCAGCTTTCGGGGATGGCCGCGACCTGTTCAGGTGTGCCGGCGGCCACGATGCGCCCGCCGCCATCGCCGCCTTCGGGCCCGAGATCGATGACCCAATCGGCCGTCTTGATGACATCGAGATTGTGCTCGATGACCACGACGGTGTTGCCGTTATCCACCAATTCCTGGAGCACTTCGAGAAGGCGGCGCACATCCTCGAAATGCAGGCCGGTGGTGGGCTCATCGAGGATATAGAGCGTGCGGCCCGTGGCGCGCTTGGCCAATTCCTTGGACAGCTTGACGCGCTGCGCCTCCCCGCCCGAAAGCGTGGTGGCCTGCTGGCCGATCTTGACATAGCTGAGGCCCACCCGAGCCAGGGTGTGCAGTTTGTCGCGGATGGAGGGCACGGCATCGAACAGCAGCGCCCCTTCTTCGACCGTGAGATCGAGCACATCGGCGATGGTTTTGCCCTTGAAGCGCACTTCCAGCGTTTCGCGGTTATAACGCTGACCCTTGCACGTATCGCAGGTGACATAGACATCCGGCAAAAAGTGCATCTCGATCTTGATCACCCCATCGCCTTGGCAGGCCTCGCAGCGCCCGCCTTTGACGTTGAACGAGAAGCGCCCGGGCCCATAGCCGCGCGCCTTGGCCTCGGGCAAAGCCGCGAACCAATCGCGGATCGGCGTGAAGGCCCCGGTATAGGTGGCGGGATTGGAGCGCGGCGTGCGCCCGATCGGGGATTGATCGATATCGATCACTTTGTCGAAATATTCCAATCCTTCCAGGCCATCGTGGGGTGCCGCAACTTCGCTGGCCCCGTTCAGCCGGCGCGCCGCTGCCTTGTAGAGCGTCTCGATGATCAAAGTGGATTTGCCGCCGCCCGAAACGCCGGTGACGCAAGTGAAGGTGCCGAGCGGGATTTCGGCGCGCACGCTTTTGAGATTGTTGCCGCTGGCCCCGATCACCCGCAAAAACCGGTTCTGCGAGGCCCAGCGCCGCTTTTCCGGGATGGGGATTTCGCGCTCTCCCAACAAATATTGCCCGGTGATAGAGGCGGGGGCTGCTTCCACTTGCGCGGGCAGGCCCTCCGCCACCACTTCCCCGCCATGCACGCCAGCGGCGGGGCCCATATCG
>CAZAGL010000287.1:0-3099 GCA_964484435.1 uncultured Caulobacteraceae bacterium | reverse complement strand
CCGGGCGATCGCGATCGCCTTGGCCATCGCGGCGCGACAGATCAAAGCTGAGCCCGTTTTGCGCCAGTTGCAGGCCCGCCGAATTGAGCGCGCGTTCCAGATCGCGGGCATTGCGCGCCAGATCAGCCAGGGTTTGCGGGTTATCGGCGGTGAGCGTGGCGGTGACGCTGTTATCCTTGGCGATATCGAGGCGCACATCGATGCGGCCAAGCTCGATGGGATCGAGGCGCAGATCGAAGCTGCGCGCCCCATCCTTGGCCAGATGGACGATTTCGCGGGCGATGGTCGGCACATGCGGCACGGGGCGGGCGGCCTGGGCGCTCGGTGCGATCGCCGGCGGGGCCGGGGCCGGGCCTTGAGGGGGCGGCGTGATCGAGGCGGATGGATCGGTGCTGGCCGCGCCGGCCGCCGCATCCAGGGGCGCCGGGCCCGCATCGCTTGCAAGATTGCGCCCGTTTTGCTGCTGCGCGGCCTGGACCAATTGGGCGAACGCGCCGGGGGGCAAAGGGGCGGAATTGGCCGGCGCCTTGGGCGCGGCCTTGTTCGGCTCCGCGCCGTTGGCTGGGCCATCGAGGGGGAGGGCATCGAGGGCCTGGCTGGCAATTTCGCGCGGGCTGCTTAGGCCCTTTTCGGGATCGAGCAAAGCGTCCGGCGCGCTGGCCAAGGGGGTGATCGCGGCGCTGAGCAAAGCGGGCGCGATCGGGGCCTGCGCAAACAGGACTGCTGCCGCCTCTTTGCCCAAAATCTGCGCGTTGGGATCCACGCCTTGCAAAGCCGATGGATCGATGGCCGCATCGCGTGGGTCGTCCACCTCGGTGATGGGGCCAAGCAAATCTGCCGCAACGATTTCCGGGCCGGTGATCTCCCTCTCAACCGAAACAGGCAGGGGATCGATTTCGGCCTCGGCGGGCGCATCCTCTTCCTGCGCCTCGCTTTGCGCGCGCGCGCGGCTTGGCGCATCGGCCTTGGCCAAGGCGGTTCGCTCGGGTTGCGCGGGCTTTTCGGCGCGGGCAGAGCGCGCGGGCGGTTCTGACTTTTCCGGCCGCTCTGCTCGCTCTGTCTCTTGCGATCGCGGGCTGCGCAGTGTTCGGGCACCGCCTTCGGCGCGATCGGTGCGCTCAAATTCCGGGCGGCGGCTTTCGGGCGATGCATTGGTGCGCTCGCGCAGCAGCGCCTGAAATTGCGTGTCGCGATTATCCGGTTCGCGTGCCGCGCGCGGCCTCGCCGCATCAGCGCCGCTGGAAGTCGGGACGAAGGAAGAAGGCGCGCTGAGTGCCGGCACCGATTGCTCCATGATGACGAACACCGCCCAGCAAGGGCCGGGCCAACAGGGTTAATGCTTGCAAATCATGGGGATCTTGCGCGGTACCCGGCCGGCCCGCCCGGTAGATTCCGCAGGGTGGCCGGCAGCTTCTGCCGACGCCCAATCGGGCCGCGAAGCTGGCGTATTGCTTGCGTTGGCTGATCAGCCGGGCGCAAGCACCTGCGCCGAGAGCCAAGGGGCGAACCTCGTGAAACACCAAGGCGTTCAACGGAAAATTCCGCATCGCGGCCAGGGCGCGCGCGGCCGATCGGCCCGGCAAATTCGCGCCATCGCCCGGCCAATTTTGCCGGGCAACGCGCCATGAGCCTGTTGTCCGCCCTCGGGGCCAGCGTCTCGGCGCTCAATGTTTCGCAATTGGGCATCGCGGTGACATCGCGCAATATCGCCAATGTGAGCACGCCCGGCTATGCGCGCGGGCAATTGGATCAGAGCGCCGTCAATCTTCCGGGCGGGGATTTGACTGGCGTGCGCGCTGATGGCGTGCGCCGGGCCGCCGATCGCTTTTTGGCGGCAGCACAATTGGGCGCGCAGGCCAAAAGCGGCGCGGCCAGCGCCCGTGCAGATCTGCTCAGCCAGGCCCAGCAAACCTTCGGTGATCCCAATCAGCCCGGCTCGGTATTCGGGCGCATCGAGGCGGCCTATGGCACCTTCACCAGGCTGCAGACCAATCCGGGCTCTTCGGTTTTGCGCGCCCAGGTGGTGGAAGGCGTGCAGGCGGCGCTGGAAGGCTTTCGGCGCACGTCGGGCGATCTCGATCAATTGCGGGTGCAGGCCGATGATCGCATCCGCGAGGAGGTGGATGGCGTCAACGATTTGTTGCGCCGCATCGTGCAGGCCAATCAGGACGTGATCGCGGCGCGCAGCGGCGGCATCGATGCCGCGCCCGCGGAAAATGGCCGCTCGGCCTTGCTGGATCAATTGGGCGCCCGCCTGGATATCCGCGTCACCGAAACCTCATCCGGCGCGGTGGACGTGCGCACATTGGCGGGCGGCTTTCTGGCTGGGCAGCGCGCGGCGGTCATCCGGGCCGCCTCCGGCACCGGCCCGAATGCCGGCCCAACGCAGCTGGAACTAGTCGGCCCCGATGGCAGCGCCAGCGCCTTTGACCCCCTGGTGCGGGCCGGTTCGCTGGGTGGCCTGCTGCAAACCCGCAACGGGGATTTGCCGGCCTTGGTGGAGGGCCTGGCGGGCCTGGCGGCGGCTTTTGCCGAAAGCCTCAATGGCGCGCACAATGCCGGCTCTTCCGTGCCGGCCCCCAATTCCCTGACGGGGCGGATAACCGGCCTGGTGGCCAGTGATCCGGCCGGGTTTTCGGGCAATCTGCGCCTGGCCGTGATTGGTGCCGGCAATGGCGTCGCCGATCGTGTGGACATTCCATTGGCCGGGCTGACGGTGCAAGGCGTGGTCGATGCCATCAATAATTCGCTAACGGGTGTCACCGCTTCGTTCACCAATGGCCAATTGTCTTTGACGGCCCCCGCCGGGCAAGGCCTGGCCCTGGGCGATGGCAATCCCCCGGCGCTGAAGAACGGGCGGGGCTTTTCGCAAGCCTTTGGGCTCAACGATTTGATTCAGCGGCCCACGCCCATCAGCTTTGACACGGGTTTTTCCGGCACCGAGGCAGCGGCTTTGACCGGCATCGTGGCATTCCGTGTGGTGGATGGGGCCGGGCGGCTGCAAAGCCGCAGCGTGGATTTCACCAACCTTCCCGCGAGCGCGACCCTGGCCGACGCGGCCGATGCCATCGGGACGGCCTTGGCCCCGTTCGGCTCGGC
>CAZAGL010000286.1:0-3157 GCA_964484435.1 uncultured Caulobacteraceae bacterium | reverse complement strand
GCCACTGGAGGCGGCCCGCAAGCGAGGGCTGCGCATCGAGGCGGGCGCGCGCCCGCCGGCCCCCAGCTTTCTGGGCGTGCGCGCGATCAGCGCCGAGCTGACCGAGTTGGTTCCCTATATCGATTGGACGCCGTTTTTCGCCTCCTGGGATTTGATCGGCCAGTTCCCGGCCATTTTGCAGGATGATGTGGTTGGTGCCGCGGCCAGCAATCTTTATGCGGATGCGCAAACGCTGCTGGCCCGTTTGGTCCTTGAAAAATGGCTGAGCGCCAAAGGCGTCGTGGGCTTTTGGCCGGCTAATTCCATGGGCGATGACATCGCCATTTGGCAGGACACGGGCCGCGGCCAGGAAATCGCCCGGCTGTTTACGCTGCGCCAGCAAATGGAGAAGGGGGAGGGCAAACCCAATCTGGCCTTGGCCGATTTCGTGGCCCCGATCGATGCCGGGTGCGATCATGTCGGGGCGTTCGCCGTCACGGCGGGCCTGGGTGAAATCGAGGCCTCGGAGCGTTTCAAGGCCGCCAATGATGATTACAGCGCCATCATGGTCAAGGCCCTCGCCGATCGCCTGGCCGAGGCCTTCGCCGAATGGCTGCACGCCAAGGTGCGCCGGCAATTGTGGGGCTATGCCCCGCACGAAACCCTCGATCCCGCCCAATTGATCGCCGAAAAATATCAGGGCATCCGCCCGGCGCCGGGCTATCCCGCCCAGCCCGATCACACGGAAAAGCAAACGCTGTTTCGCCTGCTCGATGCGCCCGCTCATACGGGCATGGACTTGACCGAGAGCTTTGCCATGCGCCCCGGGGCCAGCATTTGCGGTGTCTATTTTGGCCATCATCAGGCAGAGTATTTCGGCGTGGGCCGCGTGGATCGCGATCAGATCGCCGATTACGCCCGGCGCAAAGGCTGGTCCATCAAGGAGGCGGAGCAATGGCTTTCCCCGATCCTGGCCTATATCCCCGCCGCGCTTTGAGCCGCTGGTGCTTGGTCGCGCTGGTTGGGCTGGCCGGCTGTGTCAGCCCCATCGGGTCGATCAGCGGGGGGCGGCCAGAAATTTCGCGTTCGCGCCCGCTTGTTGCGCCCCCGCCAGCCCCGTCTCCCGCCCCGCCGCGCAGCTTTCAGCCTGAGCGGCCCTTGCAATGCGTGCCCTATGCGCGCCTGCGCAGCGGCATTGCCATTTATGGCGATGCCCGCACCTGGTGGGATCAAGCCGCCGGGCGCTATCCGCGCGCTTCGATCCCGCAAGTGGGGGCCGTCTTGGTATTGGGCGGCACGCCCGGCGGGCATGTCGCCGTGGTATCCGCCATCGTTTCGGAACGGGAAATCCTCGTTGATCACGCCAATTGGGCCAATGACGGGGCGGTGCATCTGAACGCGCCGGTGCGCGATGTTTCCGAAAACGGCGATTGGAGCGCGGTGCGCGTTTGGCATTTGGCCAGCGGGCGATTGGGCGCGCGGATCTATCCGGCGCGGGGCTTTGTTCTGCCCGTGCCGAACGATAGCGCGGCCCCGAGTTCGGCCCTGGGCGCAAAACCTTAGGGCTGATTGGCGCACGTGATGCGAGGATGGGTGCGGGAGCGACGATCCAAGTCTTGTCTTAGCCCCTTTGGTGTGATTCCTACCTCCATGGGCAGCCCAGACGAAAACCACGCGTTTACGCTTCGGTTCGTGGACACGAACCGGCCGGACGTGCACGCCGCGCCCGCCGGCGCGGTTGCGCAGTCTCTGGGAGCTCTGCAGCGCCTTGTCTTGCTGCTCGCCATGCGCCGGGAGGGCCACACGCCGGGCAAGCGTGTGCGGCCCCCGACGTGGCTGCAGCAGCGCTACCGGCTGGTCCTGGACGTGCCAACCCCCGGAAGCTTTCAGTTGCCGGTTCGGCTGGAGGGGGCTGAACTCCTCAGCCCGGACGACGGCCTTAGGATTTCCGACGAACTGGATCGGGTTTTGACCGCAGGCCAGAACGAAGACGAAGCGGCGTTCGCCACGGCAGTACCGGACCAGACCTGGCAACGTTTTCTTCTGGACGCAATGGAGCGGCTCGCGCCACACGCCCAGTATGGCGTCGATCTGACTTTATTTCGCGGTGGGCACCCGCTTTGCGACGCAGGGCGATTGAAGCCGTTCGCTGACCGGTTGCTGCGAGCGCCCACCAATGAAGAACGAACCGCCATCGTCGGCAAACTGGTTGAAATCGATTTTGAGAGCAAATCCGTGACGCTGAAGCGCCGGCAGACGCTCGAAGCGATCAAATGCTCTTATTCGGAAGCGGTGGAACTCAGTCTACTTGAACATCCGCGGGAAGATGTTGTCGTTTTTGGCGTAATGACGCGGGACTCAGAGGGCGAAATCAAAAAGGTCAACGAGGTTGACCACATCGAGCCAGTCGATCTCTCCGCTTACCATATCGGCAGCCTTCTGCATGGCGAGGAAAAGATCATGGCTGTCGAACAGATATTTGTCTCGGTTGATTTTGACGAAGACGATGTCTTGTATTTGGCGCAGATCGAAAGGCTTGGCCTTTCAACTTTCGCTGAGACGCGCGAACAGCTGGAGTCTGCCGTGCGCGATGAGTTGTCCATGCTTTGGCGTGAATACGCGCTCGCCGAAGATAACGAGTTGACCCGGTCGGCTCAGACGCTGAAGCGTAGGATGTTGGAAGTGTTCTCGGCGGTTGACCATGCACCGAAAGCATAGAGAAATCCACTCCAGCCTTACGAGCAAAGGCTTCTCAGAAAAGGCTGAAGGCGACCATATCTTCTTGGTTTATCTCGATGCTGACGGCAAAAAAACCGGCATTCACACCAAGCTCAGTCACGCCGCGAAGGGCGATGATATTGGGAACAGCCTATTGGGGCGAATGGCTGGGCAAGTGCGGCTTAGCAAGAAGGAGTTTATCGAACTTGTCGACTGCCCGATGTCAAAAGAGGGCTACGCCGCGAAGGTCAGGGAAGACGATGCATAATCAATCTTGTTGCACTCTTGTGACCATTGCGCCGTGCGTGGCGGGCCGCGCGTCGCGGGGCGGTGTGGTGTGCGGCCCTGCCCGCCGCGTCTTGTGTTGAAAGCGCGCCATCGGCCGTGCTATCGCCTCTTCCCCCAGCGCCGCCATAGCTCAGCTGGTAGAGCACCTGATTTGTAATCAGGGGGTCGGGGG
>CAZAGL010000285.1:0-3163 GCA_964484435.1 uncultured Caulobacteraceae bacterium | reverse complement strand
GCAGAATCTGCCGCGTCCGCAGATGGCCAAGCCAAGTTCGTAAGCGCTTTTTTAGCCGCGCCCAGCGCTTCCAATCCGGTTTTGCCGCCCGGGGCCGCTTTGCCCAGCACCCCTTTGCTGGCCTATTCCTATTCGGCGGGCCTGGAGGCCTCGACCAAGGCCATTCCCAGCCTGCTGGCCAGCCATCAGGCGGCCTGCAAGGCGGCGGGCAACGCGCGTTGCCAGGTGATCAACGCTTCCACGCAGGCCTACGGTGTGGATTCGGTGACGGGCCGCCTCGAAATGCGTGCCGAGCCGCGCTGGCTGGAAGGCTTTCGCGCCAAGCTCAGCGAAGATGCCAAGGCGGCCGGCGGGCGCATCACCGCCTCCAACACCAGTTCCGAAGACTTGACGCGCGAAATCGTCGATGTCTCGGCGCGGCTGGCCGCGCAGCGGGCCCTGCGCGATCGCCTTCAACGCCTTTTGGAAAGCCGGCCGGGCAAGCTTTCTGAGCTGCTGGAAGTGGAACGGGAGCTGGCCCGCGTGCAGGGGGAATTGGATGGGCTCACCTCCAATCTCGCCGTCATGCAGGCCCGGGTGGCGACTTCGCTGATGACCTTGGAATATTCCAGCCGGCCTTCCCCGGTCAGTAGCGATAGCTGGGCCCCGATGCGCGATGCGCTGAACGGGTTTTTCGGCACGGTGATTGCTGGATTCGCGGCGCTGATCCGGCTTTTGGCCGTGCTGGTGCCGTTCGCCATCGTGCTGGTGCCAGTGATCTGGCTGGCATTGCGGGCCAGGGGCCGGCACCGCTTGGCCGAAGCGAAAAAAGAGACCCCCGCGGCTTGAGCCACGGGGATCTTCCTCACTTCAGACGAACAGCTTGGCCCAATTGCGCGCCTTGCGGGTTTTCCCAATGGCCGCGATGATAGGCATCGGAATCGTCAACTTCGTGCGCGTAGGTGTGCATGTGTGGTAGACGTGCTAACCGAAAGCCACGACCGCGATCTTGTTGCCGGTCGGATCGCGCAGATAGCCCATTACGGAATCCGGCAGCGCACCCTCTGCGGGAGGGCCGCTGACGTCACTGCCGCCATGAGCCAATCCGGTATGATACCATGCTTCGGCAATTGTTTTTGACCCCGCTCGGAACATGATCGTGCCGCCATTCGCGTGGGTTGCTCCTGCTCCATTCTGCGTTTTTGTTACGAAGAACAGGCCAGTCTGTGGGTCGCCGTACATATAGGCTTCAGGATGATCGCGAAACTTGCCTTTGCTGGGAATGCCCAAGGTGCTAAACGTCGCATCGTAAAAAGTTCGCGACTTCTCAAGATCGTTTGCGCCGACCATGACGTGAAAAAACATGACTTTCTCCCTGTGAATGGCCGAACGGCCAAGCCCAAGCCTACCTATCAGTAGGTACGAAATGATTCAAGGCGATGGTTGACGCATTTTTCGATCCGCTTACATGACGGGGATGGATACGAAAACCGCGTTGCTGGACTGCGCAGAAGATTTGGTGCGAACGCGAGGATTCGATGGGTTCAGCTATGCGGATCTTGCGATTTCCGTTGGAATTCGCAAGGCCAGCATTCACCATCACTTTCCGGCAAAAGCGGATCTGGGCCTTGCGCTGATCGAGCGCTATTCGGCGAATTTTTTCGCCAGGCTCGATGAAATTACCGCAAATTTTGCAACAAGTGGCTTGCAGCTGAAAGCTTATGTCGCCGTTTGCCGTGCCGCGATCGCGGATGGAAATCGGCTGTGCTTGAGCGTGGCGCTCTGTTCCGGTCGCGAAAGCTTGAGCCCGGCCATTTTAAATCGAATCGATCAATTCCACCTCGTTGTCACCGCTTGGCTCGCCAGCTTGTTTGCGCAGGCACTGATCGATGGCAGCTTGTCATCCGTTGGGGATTGCCGGGACGAAGCCCATGCCTGCCTAGCGCAAATGGAGGGAGCACAATTGATGGCGCGAGCCGCAGGGGATGCGACGCGTTTTGACATGGCTGTCGCTGGGCTGCTTGGTCGCGTTAACTGAACAGCTTGGCCCAATTGCGCGCCTTGCGGGTTTTCCAATGGCCGCGATGATAGGCATCGGAAATGATCAACGGGGCGACGCTGGTGGCCTCGGCAAAGACCATTTGCTCGAACGCCACATCCACCTTGCCCCAGGAACAGGCCTCTTTGAGCGTGGAAGAAGAGCATGCCCCATCGCGCGTATCGGCCACGGTGATCTGCACGGCGTATTTGTGCATTTCCACATCCTCATGGCCGAGGATTTCGGCGCAAACCACCGTGTCTTGCGCGAAATTCTTGGGCACGCCGCCGCCCACCATGAAGAGGCCGGTCGTGCCAGCTTTCAGCTTGATATCGGTCAATTCGCGGAAATCGGCCACCGAATCGATGGTCAAATAGGGCTTTTTCGCCTTCATGCGCTGGACCTGGTGCTTGACGAGGCCAAAGCCCGCCGAGCTATCGGTGAAAGCCGGGCAAAAGATCGGCACGCCCTTAGAAAAGGCCGTCTCGATCAGGGAATTGGGCTTTTTGGAATGGCCCGCGGCCAGCCATTTGCCGACTTCATGGAGGAATTCGCGCGAGGAATAGGGGCGCGGCTCCAGCGCATCGGCGATCTCGCCGATGGTGTGATCGACGGCCTGCAGCTCCGATTCATCGATATAGGTATCATAGATGCGATCGATATACAGATCGCGCAGCACGCGGTCATCGGGGATTTCCCGGGCCTGGTAATGCTTGAAGCCCAGCGCTTCCAGAAAATCCATGTCGATGATCGACGCGCCCGTGGCGATGATGGCATCGGCCATGTCGTGCTCGACCATGTCGCGCCAGACATGCATGCAGCCGGCGGCGCTGGTGGAGCCAGCCAAGGTCAACCAGACCGAGCAGGCCTTATCGGCCAGCGCCATGTTGAGGATTTCGGCCGCGCGCGCCGTATCGCGCGAGGTGAAGCTCATTTTGCCCATGGCATCGATGATGGGCCGCGCATCAAAGCTTTTGACATCGATATGCTCCACTGGATGGGAGAGCAATTCGGCCTTGCGGTTATCGCGCTTTTTGCCGGGCTTGGATTTTTCGGAAGGAGAGGGGGAGGGGGAGGATTTGCTGGATTTGGCCATGTGCGCTGTTCCCGCGGGCGCCTGCGCGAGGCCAGCGAAAGCGCCGGAAC
>CAZAGL010000284.1:0-3201 GCA_964484435.1 uncultured Caulobacteraceae bacterium | reverse complement strand
GGGGCCTGCGCCGGGATCGAAAACTATTCACGTTACCTCACGGGCCGGCGCCCCGGCGAGCCGCCCCCCACCCTTTTTGAATACATCCCCGATAACGCCATCCTATTCACCGACGAAAGCCATGTCACCATCCCGCAGATCGGGGCCATGTACAAAGGCGATTACAATCGCAAATCCACCCTTGCCGAGTTTGGCTTTCGCCTGCCCTCCTGCCTCGATAACCGGCCCCTGAAATTCGAGGAATGGGATGCGATGCGCCCGCCTTCGGTGCATGTTTCGGCCACGCCAGGCCCCTGGGAAATGGCGCGCACCGGCGGGGTCTTCACCGAGCAGGTGATCCGCCCGACAGGCCTGATCGATCCCCCCGTGCTGGTGCGCCCGGTTTCGGCCCATGGGGCCAGCCAGGTCGATGACGTGATCGCCGAAGCGCGCGAGGCGGCGGCCAAGGGCCTGCGCACGCTCGTTACGGTCCTGACCAAGAAGATGGCCGAGGATCTCACCGAATACATGCACGAACAGGGCCTGCGCGTGCGCTACATGCATTCCGATATCGATACGGTGGAGCGCATCGAGATCATCCGCGATTTACGCCTCGGCGTGTTCGATATCCTGATCGGCATCAATCTGCTGCGCGAAGGCCTCGATATCCCCGAATGCGGCCTCGTGGCCATTCTGGATGCCGACAAGGAAGGCTTTTTGCGCTCGGAAACCTCCTTGGTGCAAACCATTGGGCGCGCTGCCCGCAATGTGCTGGGCAAGGTCATCCTCTATGCCGATCGCGAAACCGGCTCGATGCAGCGGGCCATGGCCGAAACCAATCGTCGGCGCGAAAAGCAGACGGCCTTCAATCTGGCCAACGGCATTACCCCCGCGAGCGTGACCAGCCGCATCGCCGATATCCTCGATAGCGTCTATGGCGGCGATAGCGTCACCATCGATCCGTCCGATCCGATGGCCCTCAAGCGGCTCGGCAAAGGCGGCAAAGGCCAGGCAGCGGGCAGCGAGGCGTTTGTCGGGCACAATCTGCGGGCCGTGATTGCCGATTATGACAAGCGCATGCGCGAGGCGGCGGGCAATCTGGAATTCGAAGAGGCCGCGCGCCTGCGCGATAAAATCCGCCGCCTGGAGGCCACCGAATTGGCCCTGGCCGATGATCCTTTGGCCCGCCAGGCCGATGTGCATGCCGCCGTCGATCGGGCTGCAGCCGGGCGCGGGGCGCGGGGCGGCCCGGCCAGCCGGCACCGCAAGCGCCGCTAATCAGCCGGGCGCTTCTTCTCATTCACGGCACCCAGTTCGCCCCAGGCCGCCGCGCCTTCCTGGCCAAAGGCGCTGCGCATATGCAAATCCAGCTGATGATAGGGGATTTCGACGCCGTGCCGGCGCAGCGCATCCTCGATGGCCCAGCAATAGGCCGCATGCATGGCCCCCGGCCGCTTGACCGCCTCGATCGAGGGCCAGACGACCAGCTCGAATTTCAGGCCCGAATCGCCAAAGCCAACGAGCCAGACTTGCGTGCGCCGGGTCGCTGTATCGGGCAAGGTGAAGGGCACGGCTTCGGCCGCCTCCAGGCCCGCGCTGCGCACCAATTCCTTGTCCGTGCCATAGGCGACATGAAACGGAATGTGCACGCGGCGCGTGCCGCCGCCGCGCGTCCAATTCACCACCCGGTTTTCCAGCAGATAGGAATTGGGCACCATGACATCGACATTGTCATTGGTGACGAGGCGCGTGGCGCGCGAACCAACCTCCACGACTTCCCCATTCAGCCCGTCCTGCAGCTCGATGAAATCGCCGGGGCCCAGGCTGCGATCGAGCAAAAGCGTAACGCCCGAAAGGAAATTGCGCATCACCGCCTGCAGGCCCAGGCCAAAGCCCACGCCGAGCGCCCCGATGAAAAACGACACGCTGGTCAGATTGAGGCCGAGCGAAGAAAAGGCCGCGATCAATCCGATGAACAGCACCAGGAAAAAGCTGATGCGCTCGGCCGCATATAAAGTGGGATTGGCCCCCGCGCGCGAGCGCTTGCGCAATTGCGCGATCCAGGAGCGCGAAAGCCGCGCCGCCCCATAAGATGCCGCAACGATCAGCACACTGATCAATGCCGATTGCGCCGTGACATGCACCAATGGAAGCTTCATCAGCGCGAGATCAGGCAGCTGCGACCAGTTCACGCCGTCTCCAATTCGGCTGATCTTACAACATCATCGTCATCGGATCTTCGATCGATCGGCGCAAAACGGAGAGGAAATCCGCGCCGATCGCGCCATCCACGGCGCGGTGATCGCAGGTGAGCGTCAAAGTCATGATCGTGGCGATCTTGATCTCATTGTTGCGCACCACGGGGCGCGGCTCACCGACGCCCACCGAAAGGATCATGGCTTGGGGCTCATTGAGGATCGAGGCAAAGCTCTTGATGCCATACATGCCCAGATTGGAGATGGAGAAGGTGCCCCCCTCATAATCCTGCGGCAGCAATTTGCGGGCCCGGGCCTTTTCGGCCAGCAGCTTCACTTCCTGGCTGATCTCGGCCATGCCCTTGGTCTCGGCCTTGAAGATGACCGGCGTGACCAGCCCCCCGGGAATGGCCACGGCCACGGCGATATGCGCGTGCTTGTGGCGCAAAATCGCATCCCCGGCGAAGGAGGCATTCGCCTCCGGCACGCGCTTGAGGCCCAGGGCGCAGGCGCGGATCAGCAGATCATTGACCGAGAGCTTGACGCCCTCGCCTTCCAGGCGGGTGTTCAAATTCTTGCGCAATTCCAGCAGGCGATCGATTTCGACATCAATGGTCAACGGGAAATGCGGGATATCACGGAAGGCCTGCGTCATCCGGCGGGCGATGGCCCGGCGCATGCCATCGAGCGGGATGGTGTCATATTCCTCGGCCTTGAAGGGCATGGCCGTTGGCTTGGCCGGTTCCACCGCCTGCGTGGCGGCGCGGAAGGGGATGACGGCCCCGGTCTCGGCCGGCTTGGCCTTCGGGCGGTTCAGCGCCTGCTCGATGTCCGCGCGCACGATGCGCCCATGCGGGCCGCTGCCAGATAGTCCGGAAAGATCGATGCCGGCCTGGGCCGCCATGCGTTTGGCCAAAGGCGAGACGCGCTGGCGCTCCCCGCTTTCTTGGGCCGCGGCGCGCATCGGCTGTGGGGCCTTGGCTTCGGCGGCTGGCGCGGCCTGCGATGCCGGCTGAGGGGCGATGGG
>CAZAGL010000283.1:0-3201 GCA_964484435.1 uncultured Caulobacteraceae bacterium | reverse complement strand
ATCGGCATGGTGAAATCGACAACGGCGCGGCTGTTCGCCGTTGTGGGCGTGCCCTTTTATGATGCCGATGAGGCGGTCCATGCCTTGTATGCGCCGGGCGGAGCCGCCGCCGAGCCGATCGGGGCCGCCTTCGCCGGCGTCGTCCAGGATGGGCGGGTCGATCGCGAAGCCCTCAGCGCCCGGGTGCTGCACGATGCCGAGGCCCTGAAACGGCTGGAAGGCATCGTCCATCCCCTGGCCCGGGCGGCCCAGGCGCGCTTTCTGGCGGAATCCGAGGCCAAGGGCGCGGAAATCGCCGTGATGGACGTGCCGCTTTTGTTCGAAACGGGCGGAGATCGCTTGGTCGATGCCGTGATCGTGGTGACAGCACCCGCTGCGGTGCAGCGCGCTCGGGTTCTGGCCCGCGTTGGCATGACGCCCATCAAGCTGGAGCACATCCTTGCGCGCCAATTGCCCGACAGCGAAAAGCGCGCCCGCGCCGATTTCGTCATCAATACCAGCTTTGGCCTCGAAGATGCCCGCCAACAAGTGCGGGCCGTGCTTGCCACCATCGCCAACGCAGCTTAGCCCGAATCTGGAAGGGGCGGCCGATGCGCGAAATCGTTTTCGATACCGAAACCACGGGCCGCAGCCCCGATGCCGGCGATCGCCTCGTGGAATTGGGCTGTATCGAGCTGATGGATTGGACGCCCACGGGCCGCAGCTTTCATCGCTATTGCAACCCAGAGCGCGATGTCCCGCCCGAAGTGGTGCGCATCCACGGGCTGACCAACGCCTTTTTGGCCGATAAGCCGCTGTTTTCCAGCCCCGATGTGGTCGAGGAATTGCTGGATTTTGTGGGCGATGCGCCGCTCGTTGCCCACAATGCCGAGTTCGATCGGCGCTTTTTGAATGCGGAATTGAGCCGCTGCGGGCGCCAGGCTTTGCCGCAGGAGCGCTTCATCGATACGCTTGTCCTGGCCAGAAAGAAATTTCCCGGCCAATCCAACAGCCTCGATGCCTTGTGCAAACGGTTCAATGTCAGCCTGACCACGCGCAATTTGCACGGGGCTCTGGTCGATTCGACTTTGCTCGCCCAGGTCTATCTGGAATTGCGCGGCGGGCGCGAACGCGCGCTGGAGTTTTTGGAAGATGCCGCCAGCGAGGCGCAAGAGGGCCCAGCGGCGCGCGCGCGCCCAAAGGCACGCCAGCGGCCACGGCCCCTGCAATTGGCCATCGATCCGGCCGAGGCGGCCGCCCATGCCGAGTTTTTAAGCAAATTCGCGGTCACGCCCCTTTGGCACAGCCTCAGTGGGAAGCCGGATTAAGCCATGCCGCTGCCTTGGCGCTCTTGCTGCTGGGCGCGATACAAAGCCGCAAAATCGATGGGGTCCACCAGAAGCGGGGGATAGCCGCCCTCGCGGGTGACTTCCGCCAGCAAGCGCCGGCTGAATGGAAACAGCAATCTGGGGCATTCGATCAGCAAGAGCGGCTCGATATCCTCCTTGGCCACGTTCACGAATTGAAACACGCCGGAATAGACCAGTTCGGTGATGAACATGACCTCATCGCCGCGCGTCGCCTTGGCCCCGATGCGCAAATCGACCTCATAGGCTTCGCCATCATTGAGGGCCCGGGCATTGACATCGATGCCCATATCGATCGAGGGAGCGGTGGCGTTGGGCGCGCCGCCGACATTCGCCGTCGGATTCTCGAAGGACAAGTCCTTCACATATTGCGCCAAAACCCGCAGCTGGGGCGCTTCTTGCCCCGTTTGTCCACCGTCCGGACCGGCCATATTGCTCATTCGCCCACGCTGATATGTATTGAGGATGGAGCGGGCTAACACCAAAGCCGATCGCGAGCAACGCCGCGAATAGCATTCGGGCTGCTGACAACCTATATTAATCGGGTCATGATAGAAAATCGGGCCGGCTTTGGGCGGCAAATCGGAGTGCGATCGTGTCCAATGAATTGATCGAGGTGCTGATCATGGCTGCGGTTGCCGGTTTGGTGCTGGCCCGGCTTTACGCCGTTTTGGGCCGGCGCACCGACGGCGATCGCCAGCGTGAGCCCAAGCCCCAGCCGGTGGGCGCGGGCCCGGCGCGCGCCGCCGGCCCGCTTTTGAGCCCAAGCGCCAGCCAGGAAAGCCCCGAGCCGAGCCTGGCGGCCATCCTCGCTGCCGATCCGCATTTCGATGGCGAGCATTTCCTGCGCGGCGCGAAAACCGCTTATGAGTTGATCGTCAAAGCGTTTTCCGGGCGGGATGCCAAGGTTTTGCAGCCGCTGCTGACCGCCAATGTGTTTGACGCCTATGCCCAGGCCATGGAGGCCCGCTTGGAGGGGCAGGCGGGGCCGGAATTGGTGCGCCTGAAGGCCTGCGAACTCATCGACAGCGATGTGGAAAACTCATTGGCGCAGATCAGCGTGCGCTTCGAGGCCGAGCTGGCCGACGGGGCCATCGGGGTGCGCGATACCAAGGAAATCTGGATATTCGAGCGCGATTTACGCGATCGCGATCCCACGTGGCGCTTGGCGGGCGTCGCCCAGGCTTGAGCAAGCGCGCGCTTCGCCCCGAAGAAGCCGAGCTATGGCGGCGCGTGGTGCGTCATATCGCGCCGTATCCCGGAAAAACCGCGCCCGAGCCGATCGACGCGGTGTTTTTGCCCAATAGCCCGGCGCAGCCGCCCCGCCTGGAG
Source organism: uncultured Caulobacteraceae bacterium (assembly GCA_964484435.1). GTDB lineage: Bacteria > Pseudomonadota > Alphaproteobacteria > Caulobacterales > Aquidulcibacteraceae. The sequence goes on along the minus strand of CAZAGL010000283.1, from coordinate 523 downwards.
GCGGTATTGCCCGATCAGCCTGCGTCCGCACCGCCCCCGCGCGCGGGCGCGCCCGATCGCGGCGGCGAAAAGCGGGTGCGCCGGGGGCGATTGGAAATCGCCGCCCAGCTCGATCTCCATGGCTTCTATCAAGACGGCGCGCACCAGGCCCTGGAAATTTTCCTGCGTCGCAGCGCCGAGGCGGGGGCCAGGGTCGTGCTCGTGATCACCGGAAAGGGCCTGCGCCAAGGCCGAGGCGAGCCGCAGCCCAGCGTGCTGCGCACGCATTTGCCGCTTTGGCTGGCCGCGCCGCATCTGCGCCCCTTGGTGGCCGGCTATGCCAGCGCCCATGCCAAGCACGGCGGGGAGGGGGCGTTTTACGTGTTCTTGCGCCGCCAAAGCGCAGACTAGCCGGATTCCTTGGGCTGGCGGCCGGCCTTTTCCGCATGGCCGCTTTGCCCGGCCCGGCGCGCCAGCTCTTGGGCCAGCGCATCGGGGGAAAGGCCCCGGGCCAGCAGCAAGGCCAACAGGTGGAAGAGCACAT
>CAZAGL010000282.1:0-3207 GCA_964484435.1 uncultured Caulobacteraceae bacterium | reverse complement strand
ATGGCGATGGCTTTGCGGCTTTGGCCCTGGCCTGGGGCCAGCATCTCCTGCTATGGGGCGTGCTCATTGGGCCGATCATGGCGCATCGCTTGGGTAAACGCACATGACCCATCTTTCCCTCGATTCCTTGCCGGAAATCGCCCCGCCGGGCACCGCACCGGATATGGACATACACGCTTATCTCAAGCATTTGCGCGGCCTTGCCCCCTTGGTGCGTTCGCGCGTGGGGCCCTTGATCGCACTGCGCCGGCGCCATGTGGATTTGCTGGTTTCGGACGCCACCCGCCAGCTGGAAACCGAAACCAAGCTGATGCAGGGCATTTCCTCCGGGCCCATTTTCGATTTCATCGACAATGTCATGCTGATGGCCAATGGCGATGTCCACCAGCGCCGCCGCGCGCCGGTGGCGCGAACCTTCGCCTTCAAGCTGATGGATGCGATGCGGCCCAAAGCCGCCGCTTTAGCCGAGGAATTGATCGCCAGCCATCTGGACAGCGGCGAGATCGATTTCATCACGGAAATCGCGGCGCAAATCCCGGCGCGGCTGATCGCCAATATTTTGGGCATCCCGGCCGGCGATCTGCCCATTTTCATGCAATGGATCGAAGATTCGGCTGCCGCCCTCGGCTTCATCGATCTCGAACGGCAAGCCCGCATCGAGGCCAGCCTGATTGCCTTCAATGCCTATGTCGAGGATCTCTTGGCCCAGCGCCGGCAAAGCCCGCGCGGGGATTTTTTGAGCGAGTATGTCGCCGCCGTCACCGAGGCGGGCAATCTTTCCCAAGCGGAGATCCGCACCCAGATCGTGGGATTGATCCTGGCCGGCTCCGATACCACGCGCGGCTCGTTATGCGTGATCTTGGCCCATCTCCTGGCCCATCCGGCCCAATGGGCGGCCTTTTGCGCTGATCCCGACGGCCTCAAGAAGGCGGTGGTCGAGGAAGGCATGCGCTTTGAGCCGATCGCCTCCATGATCCCGCGCGTGGTGCTGCGCGATTTGGATATCGATGGCTATTTGGTCCCGGCTGGAACGATCGTGGCCATTTCCATCCTGTCCTGTCAGCGCGATCCGGAAATCTATGGCGATCCCGATCGGTTCGACATCTTCCGCACCGATCATCCGCGGTGGAATTTGAGCTTTGGAGCCGGTGCGCATCGCTGCCTCGGCGAGGCTTTGGCCCGCGCCGAACTCGAAGAGACGCTGGCCCTCATCGCGCGCCTGGCCCCGCGCACGCGCATTGTCGGGCCCATGCCCAGCCTGGCCCCTGCCGCCATCCGCCAGATCGGGCCCATGCGGGTGGATTTCGGCGGCCGATAGGAAAGCGAGCCATGCAATTGCGCGCGGATTTTCAATTGCGCCAGGTCGTGCGCCCCGGCGATCAGGACTATGTCGCCTCGCCCAGCCCCGGCGTCGAACGCTGGATGCTCGATCGCATCGGCGAGGAAGTGGCAAGGGCCACGAGCATCGTCCGCTATGCGCCCAATTCCAGCTTCTCCGAACACGTGCATGGCGGCGGCGAGGAATTTCTGGTGCTGGACGGGCTGTTTCTCGATGCCCATGGCCGCTATGGCCCCGGCTGCTATGTGCGCAATCCGATCGGCACGTCGCACGCGCCCTCGGCCGGCCCCGACGGGGCGATCCTGTTCGTCAAGCTGCACCAATTCGCCGCCGAAGATGCGCAGCGCGTGGTGATCGATACGAACAGCGCCCCCTGGCTGCCCGGTTTGGTGGAGGGGCTGAGCGTCCTGCCGCTGCACAGCTTTGGCTCCGAGCAGGTGGCGCTGGTGCGCTGGGCCCCGAACACGCGCTTCGATGCGCATCGCCATTGGGGCGGGGAGGAAATCCTGGTGCTGGACGGCCTGTTCGAGGACGAGTTCGGGGCCTATTGCGCCGGCACCTGGCTGCGCAACCCGCATCTTTCCAGCCATACGCCCTTCACCGGCCCAACGGGCGCGCTGATTTATGTCAAAACCGGGCATTTGCCCGCACCGGTTTGAGGCTGCTCAGCGCCGCTCGATCCTGTGGCCCTGCGCCTCCAGCAGCGCGATGACATTGCCGCGCCCGGTCAAATGGCCGGCCCCCACGGCGACGAACACCTCACCCGGCTGATCCAGCATCTGCCCGATTGTGATCGCCCAACGGGCATTGCGGGCATCGATCAAGGCCGTGCGGATTTGCGGCCCGGCACGATCGAAATCGGCATCGAGAACCCGGCCGAGGCCCACAACATCCCCCTCCAGCCACAGATCATCCATGCGACGCAGCAGTTCGGCGCTGTCTTTCAGCTGGGCCAGCGTCACATCCAAAAAGCGCAGCTGCGCCTCTTGGGGCAAATCGGCGAAAATCTGCACCTGTTCGAGGGCCGTCTCGAAATAGCGCAGCTCTTGGCCATTGGCGCGCGCTTGGCTGAGCAAAACCTGCTCAACGCCCGATTGCGCGTTTTGGCCCTGGGCCGAAGCCGCCGCCAGGGAGATCTGCAGCGCGGCCAGCCAGGGCCGCAGCCGCTGCATCTGGGCCGCATCCAGCCCATAGGCCCGCGTTGTTTGCGCCAGCGCCTTTCGCTGGGCCGGCGTCAGCAGGCTGTCCAGGCTGCTGCCGGGCGGCAAAACCCCGAGCCGTGCCACATGTTGGGCGATCGCGCCGGCCCCCTCCTCATCCACGGGCGTTTCCAGATACAGCACCTTGGCCGCGCCCAGCGCCTGCCGGATCTCCTTGCGCTGCCAATCCACGTTTTCACCCAGAATATGCACGCTGCCGAACAGCCAGATGCGGGTATCGGCATCGGCAAGCAGCCACAAAGCCGGGCCAGGGCCGCGCGGGATCTCTGCCGGCGCAGGTCGGGCACAACCCGCCAGCCACACCGCCGCCACGGCGCAAAGCGCCAGCTTCCACCCCCGTCGCAGCATGCTTAAGGCATTGCCAGGGAAACCTGCGTTGGATTTCGCTGAGCCAGATACTCTACCAAATTGAATCTGTGCATTTTCGGGCACAAAACCGCGAAGACAGGCTGGTTGAACATGCGCTAACCCCATCGGACGCTCCTTGCGCGAAAGCCCCTTGGCCCCCGGCCGAAATTACGATACCCAAGCCGACCGGCCAGCCAATTGCAAACCGGCCAAGGCAAAGCACAGGACAATATCGGCCCCTCTTAGCACCCGTAGCTCAGCTGGATAGAGCGCTGCCCTCCGAAGGCAGAGGTCACACGT
>CAZAGL010000281.1:0-3213 GCA_964484435.1 uncultured Caulobacteraceae bacterium | reverse complement strand
GAGGCCCACGGCGTGGGCCATGTTCCAGTCGCGCCCCGGATAGGTCGAGAGCACGAGCGTCACGCGCCGGTCGCCGGGCTGCGTGACGGACAGCCGGTGCCAGGCCGCGACCCGGTCGGCGATGGCGGCGATCCTGCCCGCCTCGGGCGAATGGGCATATCGTGCGAACTGCAGATGCGTGTCGCGCTCCCCTGGCTCCTTGAACGAGGCGACCCCGGCGAAGAGCCGTCCATCCACCTCCGGCAGGACCACGTGCATGGCGAGGTCGGCGGGCGACAACCCGCGCTCCGCCTCGGTCCACGCTTTCCGTGTCGATGTGGCCAGCGCGACCTGGAACACCGGCACGCCCGCCGCATCGAGTGGTGACGTGCCCGCATCGCCGCGCCCCGAGAAGGAGGTGGCGTTGACGATGGACGCCGGACCGAGCCCGCGCAGTTGTCCCTCCAGCCATTCCCGCGCGCCGGGTGCCTTGAGTGACGGCGCGAAGAGGCCGAGCGCCCGGAACCCGCGGTCGCGCAGGGCTGCGAACAGCGCCTCGATTGGCGCGAGGTCGGCCGCGACGAGGTAGGAGCGGTAGAACACCACCAGCACCAGCGGTACGCCTTCGGTGAAGCGGATCGGGGCCGGACAGCAGACGCCATCCTCGGGCGTCCAGGCCCCCACCTGCGGCAGGGTCTTCGCCCCCGGCACCGGCCCGGCATAGAGGCCCGCCGCCAAGGCCATCTGCGCCAGCGCAGCCTGAGCCGCCACCGCGCCGCCCGTGTCGCAGAGATGCGTGAGGCGGCGCAACGTCGAGGCAGGCACGGTCGAGACCGCATCGAGCCGCGCATCGGGGCGTCCATCGGCGGGCAGGACGGCCAGCGCGATGCCCTTCGCCCGTGCCAGTGCTTCGATCTGCTGCAACCCATAAGGCCAGTAGGGAACGCCGCCGATCAAGCGCATCAGGATGCCCTTCGCGCCCTCCAGCGTCTGCTCGACATAGGTATCGACGGACAGCGGATGCTTGAGCGCCGCGATGTTGGCAAGCCGAAGCGTCGGCAACCGCCCCTCGGGCCCGCCACCCCGGTGCCAGCCTGCCGCGAAAGCGCCGAGGTCGCTGTCGGAGAAGGACAGCACGACAAGGTCTGCGGGCGATTGCCCCAGATCGGTCGGCGTCTCGTTTTCCTCGAGCCCGTGGCTTTCGCGGAAGATGACATGCATTCAGGCGTCCCGCCGTTGCTTTCAAACCCTATTCGGCGGCCTGCGCGTCCGGCACCAGAATACCCCGGATCGCGGCAGCGTCGACATCGTCGTGCTCTGCGATGACCACAAGCCGACCGCGTCGCCCCTCCTCGGGCTTCCAGGGGCGGTCGTACTGGTGGCGCACCCGTGCGCCCACAGCCTGCACCAGAAGGCGCATGGGCTTGCCCGAAACCGCCGCATAGCCCTTGACGCGCAGGATGTTCTGCCGCTCGGCCAGCGCGGAGATCCGCGCAACGAGCTCCGCCGGATCGGTGATCTCTGGGATGTCGATGACCACGCTGTCGAAATCGTCATGCTCGTGGTCCTCATGCCCGTCATGGTGGCTTGGGCGCGCGTCCATGTCGTCCTCGGCGGCAGCCCCGAGCCCTAGGATCACACGGGGATCGACGGCGCCCTCGGCCACCTCGATGATCGGTAGAGGGCGTGGTGCCTCGGCCTCGATCAAAGCCTTGGCCCTGGCCACACCCTCGGGTCCGGCGAGGTCTGGCTTGGTCAGAAGCACGATGTCGGCGCAGGAGATCTGGTCCTCGAACACCTCGGAAAGCGGCGTCTCGTGGTCGATGCTCTCGTCGGCCATCCGCTGCGCGTCCACCGCCGCGACGTTGGGCGCGAAGCGTCCCGCCGCAACAGCCTCGGCATCGGCCAGCGCGATGACCCCGTCCACCGTGATCTTCGAGCGGATGCCGGGCCAGTCGAACGCCTTCAGCAGAGGCTTCGGTAGCGCAAGGCCCGAGGTCTCGATCAGAATGTGATCCGGGCGCGGATCAAGCGCCATCAGCGCCTCGATCGTCGGGATGAAATCGTCCGCCACGGTGCAGCAGATGCAGCCATTGGCCAGTTCCACGATGTTTTCCGCCGGGCAATCGGGGATCGCGCAACCCTTCAGGATCTCGCCATCGACGCCGACATCGCCGAACTCATTGACGACGATTGCCAGCCGCTTTCCGCCGGGGTTCTTCATCAGATGCGAGATCAGCGTGGTTTTCCCCGAGCCGAGGAAGCCGGTGATGACGGTGACGGGGAGTTTCTCGAGATTGTTTTCGGGGCTGGCCATGTCAGGTCTCTCCAAGGTTGGGCGCGACAGGATCGAGCGGCGGGATGCGCGCGATGCAGTTCTTGCGGAAGTGTTCGGGGCGTTCGCGCCAAGGCACGAGACCGTCGGTCGTCGCGGCGTATTTGAGGGCGCCTTCGCGGATCGTGTCCGGATGGTCGAGTGGATCGAAGTTTCCGTAAACATAAGTCCAGCGCCCCGGTCCACGGAGCGCGATGGTGCAGCCCTGCGAACAATTCGATAGGCATTCGACCGGTGTGATGGCCACGCCATCAAGGCCCGACTCGCTCAGTCGACGAAAGAGTGTCGCACCGGGACGTTCGGCATCCTCAGACACGACCTGTCCCTGCCGGCAGCGGGTGCAGACGAGGAGTTCCACTCGGGATGACAGGTGCGCCATGCATGCTCCCATTCGTCGGGCGGACGCGGGCACGGAGCGGATGGACGGCAAAGCTGCCGCCAGTCCGACACCGGGGCACCCCGCCCGGGTTCAGTCGTCGCGCTGGCAGGTCTCCCGGCTTACGGATGTCAGGAGGCAGTCGCCTTCCTGTCGGTCGCCCGGCCTTCCCGACCTGTCACAGGTCAGTGGCCATCGGGGGACCTCTCCGGTCACGGTCGCGGGGGCGGCTGCGGTTCGGCCCGGACTTTCAGACCTCGCGCATTCCCTTTTCACCTGTTAGCACAGGCACCAGCATGCCCAGATGCTCAGGCCCGCCCGCCCCTGTCAAGATTAAAGGAGCTCCGCCCATGGATGACGTGACCCTTCGCCACAACGAAAAGATGAAGCGTATCAAGGCCGCGCGCGACGAAATGATGAAGACCAAGACCGAGGAAAAGGGTCTGATCATCGTGCACACCGGCGCGGGCAAGGGCAAATCGTCGTCGGGCTTCGGCATGATCATGCGCTGCATCGCCCACGG
>CAZAGL010000280.1:0-3233 GCA_964484435.1 uncultured Caulobacteraceae bacterium | reverse complement strand
CATCCCGCCCGCCGCGGCCGGTGAGGCGCGCGTTGATCGCGATCCGCGCGGGACGGATGTCCCCGGCGATGAGGAATTGGAAATCCCGGCCTTTTTACGCCGCCAAATGAATCCGCGCTGATCCCCGGCGCGTTGCGCATGCGCCGCACCATCGCCCGCTCGGTCACGCGCGAAGGGCACGGCGTGCATTCAGGCGCGCCCTCTGGCTGCCGTCTGCATCCCGCGCCCAGCGGCACGGGCCTGGTTTTCCAGATCGGCACGCAGCTTTTGCCGGCGCTGCTGCGGCATGTGCGCGACAGCCAACAGCGCACCGTGCTGAGCGATGCGGCCGGAAATGCCCGCGTCGAAACCATCGAGCATCTGCTGAGTGCCTGTTACGGCATGGGCGTGGATGATCTGCGCATCGAGGTTTGGGGCGGCGAATTGCCGATTCTGGATGGCTCGGCTTTGCCATGGTGCGCGGCGTTGCTGGAGGCGGGGCTGTGCCCGCAACCGGGAGAGCGCGATGTGCTGCGCGTGCCCAAAGCGATCGAGATCGGCGATGCGCGATCCTGGGCCCGGCTGGTGCCGGGCTCTGGGCTGGTTTTGGATTTGACCGTCGATTTCCCCGATCCCGCCATCGGCGTGCAACACTTGCATTGGGCACACGATCCCGATGCCTTCGTGCGGGAAATCGCCCCGGCCCGCACGTTTGGCAATCTCAGCGATCAGGATCGCCTGCGCGCCGCCGGCCTTGGCCAGGGTGCCAGTCTGGAAAACACGATTGTCTTCGATCGCGGGCGGGTGATCAATCTTGAGGGCCTGCGCTTTGCTGATGAGCCGGTGCGGCACAAGGCCCTGGATGTTTTGGGCGATTTGGCCTTGCTGGGCGCGCATCTGGAGGGCCATCTTCGCATGATGCGGCCCGGCCATGCGCTGACGGCGGCGCTCATGGGCCAGATTTTGGCCATGACTGGCGGCTAAGGTGCGATGGGTGCTTTGCGTGCCTTGGCGGCTTGCGCTAAACCGTGCAGGACGGCTATCCGTTTGATCCTGGAAGAATTGGGCCCATCCATGCGCCATGCCGCGCTTCTTTCCGCAGTTTCGGCCGCTTTGCTCGCGGCGGGCCTTGGGGCCTGTTCCAGCAATCCCAAGGCAGAGCGCCAGTATGTCGAGCAGCCGGTCGAGAAAATCTATAACGAAGGGGCAGATTTTCTGGATCAGCGCCGCTGGACGGAGGCCATCTCCGCCTTCGATGAAGTCGAGCGCCAGCACCCGTTTTCCTCTTGGGCCCGCCGTTCGATCCTGATGGGGGCCTATGCCCGCTATCAGCTTGATAAATACGATGAAGCGATCGCCGCGGCGCAGCGGTTTATATCGCTGCATCCCGGCAGCGATAGCGCGGCCTATGCCTATTATTTGGTGGCCTTGTGCAATTTCGATCAAATATTTGACGTGGGCCGCGATCAATCTTCTACCCAGTCGGCCTTGCAGGCGCTCGATGAGGTGGTTCGGCGCTTTCCCAATTCCGAATATGCCCGCGATGCGCGCTTCAAGGCGGAGATGACTAACGATCAGCTTGCCGGAAAGGAAATGGATATCGGGCGCTTCTATCTGAAAGCGGATCAGCATTTGGCGGCCGCCAACCGCTTTTTGAAAGTCATCGAAAACCCGAATTACCAGACCACGACGCACGCGCCAGAAGCTTTGCACCGCCTGGTGGAGGCGTATCTATCCATGGGCCTTATCGAAGAAGCCACCAAGGCGGCCGCGGTGCTGGGCTATAATTATCCCAGCTCGGAATGGTATGAACGGACCTACAAGCTCGTCACCTCCGATAGCCTGCCGGTGCCGGAATATGGCCGCAGCACGCGCAAGGCCGCGCGCGAGCGGGCCGTGCAACTCAAGCGGCACCAAAGCATCGCTTTGCCCTCACCCAAGGGCTTGACGGCGGATGAGGCCAAAGAGGCCTTCGCCGATCCCTTCGCCAAGCCCGATGAACCGGCCCCCCCGCCCGCCGATGCCGAAACGCCGGCCCCCACCGGTTGATCGCCCGTGGCCGGCCCGAGCGGGGAAGACGCCAAAGACGAGCTGCAACGGCTCTCGCAGGAATTGCGCGCGCATGACGTGCGCTATTACGGGCAAGACAGCCCGATCATTACCGATGCCGAATATGACACGCTGCGCCGCCGTTTCGAGGATTTGGCGGCCCAGCACCCGCAAGCCGCCAAGGCCTTGGCGGCGCGCGACAGCGTCGGGGCCGTGCCTTCGGCGCGCTTTGCCAAGATCCGCCACAGCCAGCCGATGCTGTCGCTCGATAACGCCTTCTCAGCCGGGGAGGTGGAGGATTTTCTGAACTCCATCCGCGGCTTTCTAAAATGGCCCTCAGATCTTCCCTTGGCGTTGACAGCCGAGCCCAAGATCGATGGGCTTTCGGCCAGCCTGCGCTATGAAAACAATGTGCTGGTTTCGGGGGCGACACGCGGCGATGGCCGCGAGGGAGAGGATGTCACCGCCAATCTGCGCACCCTGGCCGATATCCCCCAGCGCCTGCGCGATGCCCCTGGCGTGCTGGAGGTGCGCGGCGAGGTCTATATGGAAAAGGCGGCTTTCGCGGCCATGAACGCGGCCCAGATGGCGGCGGGGGAGGCACCCTATGTCAATCCCCGTAATGCGGCGGCGGGCTCTTTGCGCCAGCTCGATGCGAAGATCAGTGCCCAGCGCCCCTTGCGCTTTTTCGCGCATGGCTGGGGCGAGCTTTCGCAGCCTTTGGCCCCAACCCAAAGCGAAAGCATGGCGCGCCTCCGTGAATTGGGATTTGTCGTCAATCCCTTGCTGCGCCTGGCCGAAGGGCTGGAGGATTTGCTGCGCGCGCATGCGCAAGTCGGCGCGGCCCGGCGCGATCTGCCTTATGAGATCGATGGCATGGTCTATAAGGTTGATGCGTTGGAGCTGCAGCGGCGCCTGGGCTTTGTTTCGCGCAGCCCGCGCTGGGCGCTTGCCCATAAATACGCTCCCGAGCAGGCCCAGACGCGCCTGGAGGGCATCGAAATCCATGTGGGGCGCACCGGCGCGCTCACGCCCGTGGCCCGCCTGGCCCCGGTATTCGTGGGCGGGGTGACGGTTTCGAACGCCACCTTGCACAACGAAGAGGAAATCGCCCGCAAGGATTTGCGCGTGGGCGATCTCGTTTGGGTGCAGCGCGCCGGCGATGTCATCCCGCAGGTGGTCGGCCCGGTGTTGGACCAGCGCCC
>CAZAGL010000279.1:0-3269 GCA_964484435.1 uncultured Caulobacteraceae bacterium | reverse complement strand
GGCCTATGTCAAAACCCGCGAGCAGTTCGGGCAGCCGCTTGGCCGCTTCCAGGTGCCAATCGTGCAGACCATACAAATTCAGGAAAATGCGATCTTGATCAGCGAGCATGCCATCTCTCAACGAACAGGTTTGGGCAAAGCGCAAGCCCGGATATGCCAGATTGCGTGATCATCAGGAATTTGGCCTGAGACGCAACGCAAAGAATAGTCGCAGCAGAAAATACGCCGCCCCAAATCCCGGGGCCAGCACCTCGGCGCTGGAAACGGCCAGCCCCCGCACGATCAGCGCGTAATACACCGCCCCGCAGCACAACAAGGCCGCGACGGCCAGCAAAAACAGCACGAGGCGCTTGGCCCCGCTCTGCACCAGGGAGATCTGTTCCGGAAAGGGCAGGCGCCGCTTGACATAAGGCGGCCCGGGCGGAGAGGCGGTCATCTTATGCCGCCCCGCTTCCACACAACATAACCAGCCACGATGGCCAGCGGCAAAGCCAGCAGGCCGCCCAGAACCGCCGCCAGGCGCAGCAGCGAAAACAGCAGGCTCAGGCCTGCCCAGACCACCAAACCCACCAGGAGGATGCGCAGCCAAGGGGGCATCAGCCATCCACCTGGGCGGGCAAAGGCCGATTGGGCAAGGCAATCGGCGCGGCCAAGGAGCCGTCATATAAGGTCGGATCGGTCAAAACCGATGAGCCCCCTTGCGGGGCACTCGCGTGCCGGCCGATGGCCGAGCCGGCAGCCAGGGGCGCACCAGCCAGCACGGCGTCGATTCGCGCCTCCAGCGCCTCGGGATTCAGATCCTCGTGATAATAATCATCGATGGCGATTACGGGCGCGTTCACACAGGCCCCGAGGCATTCCACCTCTTCCCAGCTGAGAAGGCCATCGGCGCTGGGCGCGTGCTTGGCCCCGATGCGGCGCTGGCACACCTCTTTCAGCTCTTCTGCGCCGCGCAGCATGCAAGGCGTCGTGCCGCAGACTTGGAAATGGTGGCGCCCCACCGGATGCAAATGGAACATGGTGTAAAAGGTGGCCACTTCCAGAACCCGCACCACGGGCATATCCAGCATCTGCGCAAGAAGGCGGATGGCCGGCTCACTCACCCAGCCCTCCTGCTTTTGCACCAGCCAAAGCAAAGGGATCACCGCCGAGCGCTGGCGCCCAGGCGGGTATTTGGCCAGCCAAAAATCCACGCTTTCCTGGCTGGAAGCCGAAAACGCAAAGCTTTGCGGCTGCTGATCATGCAAGCGGCGGGTGCTCATGTCATGGCCCCTTGGGAAGGAGAAAGCGCGGATGGCGCAACAGGGGTGCCCTGCCCATCGAGATGGGCCAAACGGCTCAAGGCCACCTGCGCGGCGGCGATCTGCAAATGCAGCGAGGCCCGCCGATAGGCGCGCAAAGGCCGCCCGATGAGCGGAAAGCGCGAAAGTGCGCCCTGACGCAACAGGACGAACAGGATAAGGCAAGGGGCAAAGGAAAAGGCCAAAGCCGTGCGCTGAAAATCGGAAAGGCCCTCGGCCTGTGCGGCGGCGGCGGCGATGGCCCGCACGGGCAGCAGCACAAAGCCGATGCACAGCCCCAAGGACAGGCCATGGATGGCCGCGCCCGCGCGCACCAGGCCCCGATCGGGGCCCACTTCCTGCGGCTTGAGGCGCAGCTCGGCGCGGATGATGACGAAGACCGTCACCACCGCCAAAGCGACCAATTCCACCCCAAGGCCAATCATCGATCGATCTCGCCGAACACGATATCCAAGGTGCCAAGAATGGCCGAAACATCGGCCAGCATATGCCCTTTGGAAAGCTGGTGCATGGCCGCCAGATGCGGAAAGCCGGGCGCGCGGATCTTGCAGCGATAGGGCTTGTTCGTGCCATCCGCGACCAGATAGACGCCAAACTCCCCCTTTGGGGCCTCGACAGCCGCATAAACCTCACCGGCCGGCACGTGAAAGCCCTCGGTGAACAGCTTGAAATGGTGGATCAGGGCCTCCATCGAGGATTTCATATCGGCGCGCTGGGGCGGCGCGAATTTGGAACTTTCCGGCAGAACCGGGCCCGGCGTTTTGCGCAGCAATGCCAGACATTGGCGCATGATGCCGACGCTTTCGCGCATCTCATCCATGCGCAAAAGATAGCGATCCCAGCAATCACCATTGCGGCCCACCGGGATTTTGAAATCCAGCTCGTTATAGATTTCATAGGGCTGGGCGCGGCGCAGATCCCAGGCATGGCCCGAGCCGCGCAGCATGACGCCGGAAAAACCCAAGGCGATCGCCTCATCGGGGCTGACGACCGCGATATCAACATTGCGCTGCTTGAAAATCCGGTTTTCCGTCAGCAGCGTATCGATATCATCGAGCACTTTGGGAAAGCTCGCGCAGAAGGCCTCGATGGAATCGATCAGATAGGGCGGCAGGTCCTGGCGCACCCCGCCCGGCCGGAAATAATTGGCATGCAGGCGCGCGCCCGAGGCATGCTCATAAAACTCCATCAGCTTTTCACGCTCTTCAAAGCCCCAAGTAGGCGGCGTCAGCGCCCCCACATCCAGCGCCTGGGTGGTGACATTGAGGATGTGCGAGAGCAGCCGGCCGATTTCGCAAAACAGCACCCGGATGATCTGGGCCCGCCGCGGCACTTCGATGCCGGCCAGACGCTCGATGGCCAGGCAGAAGGCGTGCTCCTGATTCATCGGTGCGACATAATCGAGCCGATCGAAATACGGGATGTTCTGGAGGTAGGTTTTATCCTCCATCAGCTTTTCCGTGCCGCGATGCAGCAAGCCGATATGGGGATCCACCCGCTCGACGATTTCGCCGTCCAGCTCCAGGATGAGGCGCAAAACCCCGTGCGCGGCCGGGTGCTGGGGCCCGAAATTGATGGTAAAGGTGCGCTCCTGCTCCAGGCGCGTCAGCGTCTTGGCATGGGCCTCATCCGCGGGATGCGTGGGCGCTGAAGGCGCAGGCGCAGGATCGGGCGCGAGATCATCGGCCATCAGCGTGGTTCTCCGCCGCGTGCCTTTTCGTCACCAGGCAAAGGCATGGTCATCCCCTCCCAGGGGCTGAGGAAATCGAATTTGCGATATTGCTGCTGCAATTTCACCGGCTCATAGACGAGGCGCGCCTGATCGACATCATAGCGCAGCTCCACATAGCCCGTAACCGGGAAATCCTTGCGCAAGGGATGCCCGGAAAAGCCGTAATCGGTGAGGATGCGCCGCAGATCGGGGTGCTCGGTAAACAAGATGCCGTACATGTCGAAGGCTTCGCGCTC
>CAZAGL010000278.1:0-3337 GCA_964484435.1 uncultured Caulobacteraceae bacterium | reverse complement strand
AAGCGCATCACCGCACGCCCCTCGATCCCCGGCTTCGGCTTCGCCGAGCCGGGGAGGGCGGCACCAGCGGCGCCGCCGCCCCAACGAGGGCTTCCATCATGCCATTGCCGCGCAAAGTCGAATGACGCAGCACCAAGCCGGCCAAGCCCCGGCTTCACGCCTGGAGTTTTTCCTTCATCAACACGAATTCCTCGGCCAAGGTGGGATGCAGGGCGCAGGTTGCGTCCCATTGCGCTTTGGTCAATCCGGCCTTAACGGCAATTGCCGCCAGCTGGATCATTTCGGGGGCCTCGGGCCCCACGGCATGCACGCCCACCACGCGCCCATCGGCAGCTGATACCACCAGCTTGATCAGCATGCGCTGCTCATTGCCGGCCAGCACATTCTTCATCGGCCGAAACTGCGATTTGTAGATATCGATCTGCCCATGGGCGCGCCGGGCCGCGGCTTCGGTGAGGCCTACGCTGGCCGCCGGAGGGCGGCAAAACACGGCGGTGGGAATATCGGCATGGTCAAACTTCGAAGGGCGGCCATAAAATTCCGTCTCGGCAAAGGCCTGCCCCTCGCGAATAGCCACGGGGGTGAGATTGAAGCGATCGGTCACATCGCCCAAAGCCCAGATCGAGGGGATATTGGTGCGGGAAAAGGCATCCACCAGGATGGCCCCGTTCTTGCCCGTCGCCACGCCGGCATTTTCCAGGCCCAGCCCCTTGGTGGCCGGCTCGCGACCGATGGCCACCATGATGGTATCGGCCTCCACGCACCCGTGATCCGTCACATAACAGCGCAAACCCGAAGCGGTTTTTTCGATACGGCTGAAGCGCCCGCTGGTGATGACGCGCACGCCCTGGCGCTTCAATTCATCGTGCACGCTGATGCGCAGATCGTCGTCAAAGCCGCGCAGCACGGTTTCGCCGCGATAAACCAGCGTGGTATGCACCCCCAACCCCGCGAAGATGGAGGCAAATTCCACGGCGATATAGCCACCGCCGCCCACCACCACCGCCTTGGGCAGCGTCTCAAGATGGAAGACCTCATTGGAGGTGATCAAGTGCTCATGCCCCTCCAGGCCCAGCGGGCGCGTGGGCGTGCCCCCGGTGGCGATAAGGATGCGCTGCGCCGTGACAATACGGTTCTGCTTGATCAGCCGCACGGTGTGGGCATCGACCAATTCGGCGCGGTCATGAAGGATTTCGGCCCCGGCATTGGAGAGATTGCGCACATAAATCCCCGAAAGCCGATCGACCTCCTGGGCCACATTATCGCGCAGGGTGGCCCAATCGAGGCGCGGCGCATCCACGGACCAGCCATAGCCCTTCGCATCGCGAAAATTTTGCGCATAATCGGCGGCATAGACCAGAAGTTTCTTGGGCACGCAGCCGCGGATCACGCATGTGCCGCCCACGCGATATTCCTCGGCGATGGCCACGCGCGCGCCGGAAAGCGCCGCCAGCCGCGAGGCCCGCGTCCCGCCAGAGCCCGCACCGATGGTGAAGAGATCATAATCATAGGCCATGGCGGCCTCCCATTGCTGTGCGCCAGCTCAGCGCGTGCGCGTCTCCACGCCATCGCCGCGCCCGATGATAACGTGATGCGCCAGGCCCAGAAACAATCCGTGCTCCACGACGCCCGCAAGGCCATCGAGCGCACGCGCCAAGGCCTGTGGTGCGGGAATTGCGCCGCACTGGCAATCCAAAATGTAATTGCCGCCATCGGTGATGAAAGGCCCATCGCGCACCGCCTGGCGCAGGGCCACTTCCTGGCGCGGGCAGCCTTGGGCCAGCAGAGCCCCGCGCACGGCCCGCGCCGTCAGCCCCCAGCCAAAGGGCGTCACCTCCACCGGCAAGGGAAAGCGGCCCAACTGGCCCACCAGCTTGGCGCTATCGACCAGGACGACGAATTGCGCCGCCGCGCTGGCCACGATTTTCTCGCGCAGCAAAGCTCCGCCGCCGCCCTTGATCAAAGCAAAATCGCCGTCCACCTCGTCGGCACCATCCACCGCCAGATCGAGGCCGGAGACAGCCTCCGGGGCGATCAGGGTCAGGCCAAGGCTGCGCGCCAAATCTTCGATGGCTTGGGAAGTGGGCACGCAGCGCACCCGCAAGGCTTCGCGCTCGGTGCGCTGTGCCAGAAGGCGCACGAAATGCGCGGCCGTCGAGCCGGTGCCGAGGCCAAGCGCCATGCCATCTGCAACGAGCGCGAGGGCGGCCCTGGCGGCGCTCTGCTTTTCCTGATCGGCATTTGGCATGCTCACGCCTTTTTTGGGTTGTGCACCGCGCCTGCCTTGGCCCGGAACGCATCGGCCCAGCCGGGAAAATCCTTTTGACGCGCGCGCCCCAGGCCCAGATCGCCTTCGGGCACATCGCGTGTAATCACCGAGCCCGAACCGGTATAGGCGCGCGCGCCCACCTTGACCGGCGCGACCAGCGCACAATTGGAACCGATAAAGGCCTCCTCGCCGATCCACGTCCGATGCTTGGCAAAGCCATCATAATTGCAGGTGATGGTGCCGGCCCCGATATTGGCACGCGCGCCGATTTCGCAATCGCCGAGATAGCTGAGATGATTGGCCTTGGCCCCGGCACCGATCCGCGCGTTTTTGACTTCCACGAAATTGCCGATCTTGGCCTGCCCATCCAGAACCGTGCCCGGGCGCAAACGCGCGAACGGTCCCACTTCGCAGCCCGCACCGATATGCGCGCCTTCCACATGGCAAAAGGCGCGGATGCACGCCCCGCTCTCGATGCGCACGCCGGGCCCGAACACGACATGGGGTTCGATCTCCACATCTGCCGCGATCTGCGTATCGAAGGCGAAATAGACGCTGGCCGGATCGCGCAGGGTGACGCCGGCGGCCAAGGCCTTGGCCCGCGCCCCTTCTTGGAAGGCCGCTTCGGCCTGCGCCAATTGCGCCCGCGAATTGACGCCCAAAACGCTGCGCGCCTCCCCGCGCACGATGGCGCAGCGCGCGCCCTCTTCCCGCGCCAAACCGATCACATCGGTGAGGTAATATTCGCCCTTGGCATTGGCATTACCCACCCTTTGCAGCAGGCGCAGCATGTCGGCGCAGGGGCCGAGCATGACCCCGCTATTGCACAAGGTCACGGCGCGCTCGGCCGGGCTAGCATCCTTGTCCTCAACGATGCGGGCCAGCGCCCCATCGGCCCCCAGGATCAAACGGCCATAACCAGCCGGATCCGCCGCCTCAAAACCCAGGACCACGAAATCGGCCCCGGCCCGCGCGCTTTGCAAAGCCGCGAAATGCCCGCCATCGATGAGCGGTGCATCGGCATAGCTGATGAGCAGATCACCTTGGAAATCCCCCAGGGCCTGGCGC
>CAZAGL010000277.1:0-3344 GCA_964484435.1 uncultured Caulobacteraceae bacterium | reverse complement strand
ATGCCCCCAGGCCCGCGCCGACAGCCGCGCCGCTGCCGGCCCCGCCGCCACCGCCGCCATAATAGCCGCCATGATGATAGCCGCCGCCATTGGCCGCGCCAACCGCCGCGCCGGCGGCTGTGGCCAAGGCTGCCACCAGCAGCGCGCTGCCGGCCGCGCGGTTATTGGCATCTTGCACCTCTTGGCTGACCGTACTGGCCGCCAGGCTGCGGCAGGCCACATCATCGGCCTGGAAGATTTCATAAGGCTTGGTCGGTGAGGGCAAAACCGCCAGGGTCGGCCCTTGCGGGATGGCCGCGCAGCCGGTCAAGCAGGCGAGCAGCAGAACAGAAGCCTTGGGCGTGCTTTTGTGCATTATCTTGCCTCGTTCGGGGCGGGTGGCGGCGGAATTGCCGGCACTTCCTGCCAAGCGGAAGCGCAGGTGCGAACATAGGGATAATATTGGCCACTATCTTGGCAAAAATACCAGGATTGTTTCGGGGGCGCGCCTTGACCAGCCGCGAAGCCATCGGGGAAGGCCGGTGCCTCGCGCGCGGCCTCCTTGACGATCACCGTTGAGCGGCGTGGGTAAAAGTACGGATCATAAAAGCCGCCATAATACCCGCCATAATTGGGATAGCCGAAGCCATAAGGATAACCGAAGCCCAAACCGAAGCTGGAGCCGTAATAGCCGCCCCGAAAACCGCCGCCATAACCGCCTCGAAAACCGCCGCCGCCGTGATAGCCACCGCCGTGATAGCCACCGCCGTGATAGCCACCGCCATGGCCCCCACTATAATGGCCCCCGCCGTGATGGCCGCCGCCGCCGCGGGCGAAGGCCGGCGCGCCGGCGATCAGGGCGCAGGCCGCTACACAGCCGGCAAGATAAGAAAGGCGCATGGATAATCCTCCTTTCACCACGATGAACCATCCAATCTGAACGGAAGCTGAACCTGGAATGCCAATCCCGCTTTGGGCTGAGCAGCGACTCTGATTAGCGTTCCTCCAGGGATTCGCATGACAGAAAACAGCATCTTCTCGGACAATCCTGGCCATATTGTCGATGAGCCGATCGGCGAGGCGCTTTCCAAGCGCTATTTGGCCTATGCCCTCTCCACCATCACCAGCCGGGCCCTGCCCGATGTCCGCGATGGCCTCAAGCCGGTGCATCGGCGCCTGCTTTATGCCATGCGCGAGCTGAATCTCGATCCAGACGCGGCCTTCAAGAAATGCGCGCGCGTGGTGGGCGATGTCATGGGGCGCTTCCACCCGCACGGGGATCAGGCGATTTATGATGCTTTGGTGCGCCTGGCACAGGATTTTACGGTGCGCTTCCCGCTGATCGATGGGCAGGGCAATTTCGGCAATATCGATGGCGATAACGCGGCCGCCATGCGCTATACCGAAAGCCGGCTGACCAAAGCGGCCGAAAGCCTGCTGGCCGGGCTCGATGAAAACGCAATCGATTTTCGGGCCACCTATGACGGCCAGGATAAAGAGCCGATCGTTCTGCCGGCCGGCTATCCTAATCTCTTGGCCAATGGCGCGGCGGGCATTGCCGTGGGCATGGCGACGCAAATTCCGCCACACAATGCCGCCGAATTGATCGATGCCTGTCAGATGCTGCTGTTCAATCCCGATGCCAGCACGCGTGATCTGCTGCGCGTTGTGCGTGGCCCGGATTTCCCGACCGGGGGCGTGGTGATCGATCCGCCCGAGGCCATCCTCCAGGCCTATGAAACGGGGCGCGGCTCCTTCCGTATCCGGGCCAATTGGGAAATCGAGGAATTGGCGCGCGGCATGTGGCGTATCGTAATCACGCAACTGCCCTTTCAGGTGCCGAAGGCCAAGCTGATCGCGGATCTGGCCAATCTGATCGAGCTGAAAAAAGCCCCGCTTTTGGGCGATGTGCGCGATGAAAGCACCGATGTGATCCGCCTCGTTCTCGAACCAAAAACGCGCAGCGTGGAGCCGGATATGCTGATGGAGAGCCTGTTCAAGCTCTCTGAGCTCGAAGTGCGTTTCGGCCTGAACATGAATGTGCTGGATGCGCGCCAGGTGCCGCGGGTCATGGGCCTGAAGGACGCGCTCGATGCCTTCCTGGATCATCGCCTGGTGGTGTTGCGCCGGCGCACCGCCTTCCGGCTGGACAAGATCGCCGCGCGCCTGGATGTGCTGGCCGCTTTGCTGATCGTCTATCTCAATCTGGATGAGGTGATCGCCATCATCCGCACGCAAGATGAGCCAAAGCCCGTATTGATCAAGCGCTTCAAGCTCAATGAGACCCAGGCCGAAGCCATTTTGAACACGCGCCTGCGCAGCCTGCGCAAGCTGGAGGAAATGGAGATCCGCCTAGAAGACGCGGCCTTGCGCGCCGAGCAGGCGGGCCTGGCGGCCTTGCTGAAGGATCCGGACGCCCAGCGCCGCCGCATCGGCGAAGAATTGGCGCAGACCCGCAAGATTTTCGATCCGGACAGCGCGCTGGGCCGGCGGCGAACCCGCTTTAGCACCCTCGCCGAGGCCCCAACCGTCAGCGCCGAGGCCTTTGTCGCGCGCGAGCCGATCACCTTGGTGCTCACCCACAAAGGTTGGCTGCGGGCGCTGCGCGGCCATGTGGAGGATGTGAACGCCTTCAAGGTCAAGGATGGGGATTCCGCCGCCTTCATCGTGCAGGCCGAAACCACGGATCGCCTGCTGCTTTTGGCCAGCGATGGGCGGGTGTTCACGCTGCGCGGGGATCAAGTGCCCGGCGGGCGCGGTGCCGGTGAGCCGATCCGCCTGCTTCTGGACATGGGTGAAGGCGATACGATCGTTTCCTGTTTTCCCTATCGTGCCGGCACCAAAAGGCTGATCGCCAGCCAGGATGGCTATGGCTTTATCGCGGCGGAAGATGACATGCTGGCGCAGAAACGCTCCGGCAAGCAGGTGCTCAGCGGGACGGCGCTGACGGCGGCTTTGGCACAAGGCGATCATGTCGCGGTGCTCAGCGCGGCGCGCAAGCTGCTGATCTTTCCGCTGGATGAATTGCCGGAAATGGCGCGCGGCAAAGGCGTGCGCCTGCAAATGCTCAAAGAGGGCGCGCTGGCCGATGTGCTGGTGTTTTCTGCCGCCGATGGCCTGGCCTGGACGGATGCGGCCGGGCGCCAGCGTCAATTGCCCGAATGGCGCGATTGGCTGGGCAAGCGCGGCCAAGCCGGAAAGCTGGTGCCGAAAGGCTTTCCGCGCTCGGGCACGTTCAGCGGCTGAAGCCTCGGATTGTGCGGGCTTTGCCGGCATCCCCCTTGCGCAGCAGCACTGGGCCTAGGGAGTGCGCGTCACGAAGCTATCGAGGACACGTTTTTCGCCGGCTTTTTCAAAGTCCACGG
>CAZAGL010000276.1:0-3346 GCA_964484435.1 uncultured Caulobacteraceae bacterium | reverse complement strand
TGGATATCGGCCCGGCCGCGAACGGGCCAACAGCCCGCCATGGCCGCCCCGCTGCGCCCCTCTTCCAGCCAATCGGCGAAGGCCCCGCGCAGCAAGGCAAGATAGTCTTCGCCGTGCACGCGCCGCAAAACGGCCTCATCGAGCGGCCCCGGGGCCGCGATCCGCCCAAAACCCCAATCCGTCAGCGCCTCCAGAACGCGCCGGGCCCGTATGGGCTGTTCGGCATAGGGCACGAGCATGCCCTCGCTCAGCTCGCTGGGGGGATCGTGCAAAAGCTGAACCTCGTCCCAGAAGATCGGTATCGTCATGCCTTGATCCTTCAGTAACTTATCAGGCCCCGCGCCATTTGGGCGCGCGCTTTTCGGCGAAGGCCAGCGCGCCTTCCTTGGCATCTTCGGAGGTGAAAACCGGCGCGGTGATGGCGTTTTGCGCCGCGAACATCTCCTCGCTGCGCCAATCCCCGGCTTGGCGCAGCACGCGCTTGCTGGCGGCCAAAGCCAGCGGGCCATTGGCGGCGATGCGCGCGGCCAGGGCTTTGGCAGCCGCCAGGGCCTGGCCCGCCGGCACGATCTGGTTGACGAGGCCGAAAGCGGCCAAATTGGCGCCCGGATAGGCATCCCCCGTCAGCACCATTTCGGCGGCGATGCGCTGGGGCAATTGCCGGGGCAGCCGCAGCAAGCCGCCGGCATTGGCCACCAAGCCGCGCTTGACCTCCGGCAAGCCGAATTTGGCAGTTTCCGAGGCCACGATCAAATCGCACCACAGCGCGATCTCAAAGCCGCCGGCCAGCGCATAGCCCTCCACGGCGGCGATCCAGGGCTTATCGGAAACCGCCTGCACCACGCCCGCAAAGCCCTTGCCGGGCGCACGGACATTCTCCCCGCGCAAAAAGGCCTTCAGATCCATGCCGGCGCAGAAATGCTCCCCCGCACCGGTGAGGATGGCGGCCGCGATATCTTTGCCCGCCTCCACGCGATCGAGCGCAGCGGCCAGGCCCAACGTGACGGCACCATCCACGGCATTGCGGGCCTGGGGCCGATTGATGCACACGATGGCAATCGCGCCATCCACCTCCAGGGTCACGCTCTCTTCCATCATGCCAATTCCTCCTTGCCGGCCAGAGAATCGCGCAATTCGCGCTTCAGCACCTTGCCGATCGGGCTGCGCGGCAGGGCGTCCAGGATGATCACCTGCGCGATGCGCTGGACCTTGCCCAATTGCCCATTGGCGAAGGCGCGGATGGCTTCGGCCTCTTCTTGTGCCCTCGGTTTGAGGCTGACAAAAGCCACTGGCGTTTCGCCCCATTGGTGCGAAGCAGCACCGATCACGGCCGCCTCCGCGATGGCGGGATGGAGCAGCAAAACCGTCTCCAGATCGCTGGGATAAATGTTGAAGCCGCCAGAAATGATCATATCCTTCTTGCGATCCATCAGGGTCAAAAACCCTTCGGCGTCAAAGCGGCCCATATCCCCGGTGCGGATGAAATCCTGCCCCTGCGGGCTGCGCCAGATGGCCTTCGCGGTCAGGCCCGGCTGATTGCGATAGCCGAGCATCATCGCATCCGATCGCCCGACGATCTCGCCGGTTTCGCCTTGCGGCACTTCCACGCCGTCTTCGTCGATCAAGCGGATATCATGGCCGGGCGCGGGCTGGCCCACGGTATGGAGCTTTTCGCGATAGTGATGGGCCAAGAGGATGCAGGTGCCGCCGCCCTCCGTCATGCCGAAATATTCGATGAGGCCGCCGGGCCAGCGCCGCAGCACCTCCGCCTTCAAAGCCGCCGCGAACGGCGCGCTGGTGCAGAATTTCATGCGAAAGCTGGTGAGATCGAATGTATCAAATTGCGGATGCTCCAGCAGGCGGCGGTATTGCACCGGCACCAGCATGGCATGGCTGGCGCGCACGCGCGCGGCCGTCTGCAAAAAGCCCAACGCATCGAACTTTTCCATCAACACCACGGCCCCGCCCCCGGCCAGAGCCGGCAGCAACGAAACCAACGTAGTGTTGGAATAAAGCGGCGTGGAAATCAGCGTGACGGCCTCGCCATCATAGCCAAAAACCCCTGCCCGGCTGATATGCGCCGAGCGCATGGCGTGCGATTGCACGATGCCCTTGGGCGCGCCGGTGGTGCCCGACGAATAGATGATGTTGAATGGATCGCCGCCGGCCATTTCCACGGGGGCGGGGCGCTGGCCCGGCGGGGCCAGCCAGGCCGCAAAACCGCCATCCTCCCAGCCAATGGCCCGCGCCGGCAGCGGCAAGGCGGCCAGGGCCGCCTGGCTTGCCGCATCCAGGAACACCAGGGGGGCCGCGCAATCGGCCAGCATGGCCAGCAATTGCTGCGGCGTGGAGGAAGGGGCCAAGGGCGCAGCCGCCATCCCCGCCCGCAGGGCCCCTAGAAACACCAGGACGTAAGCCAGGCTGGAAAGCCCGCAAATGGCGACGGCCTCCCCTTTGCGCAGGCCATCGCGCTGCAGGGCCGCGGCCACTTGATCCATCCTGGCATCCAGCTCCTGATAGGTGAGCCGCTTTTGCCCGTGCTGAACAGCCAATCGCTGCGGCGCAGCCGCCGCGTGGCCGGCGATCAGATCCGGCAAGAAGGCAAAGGAAGGGTCCATCACATGGTCTCCGGCGCGGACGTCATCTTGGCGCGTTCTGCTGCAAGGTGACAAGCTGGCGCGCCCCATCCAGCCGCACAATGAGATCGGCGCGTTCGCGCATGTCGTGCAGCATCCAGCGGGTTATCCGCTCGAAATGCGCGATGAAACGGGCGATCTGGGCGGCCTCCATCACGGCTGGGCCGGGGGGCAAGGCTTGCTCCTGTTCCCAGCGCCAGGTCTGCACCGCGCAAAAATCCGGGGCCGCGAGAAATGCCAGGCCATCCAACGCGCCAAACACTTCCCCGTAGGGCCCAGCCAATTGTGCATTGATCCAGCCGCGCCAGATGCCCGCGGCATCCTCGCGCGCCTCCAGATCATTGATTGGTGCCAAAAGCTGTTGCGCCGGCTGGGGCCGCGCGCCCACGCACCAGCCTTCCAGCAACAGCACATCGAGCGGCCCGCGCAAATGGGGCCAATCGGTTTGCGGGGCGCGATCATCGCGGGATTTATCAAAACGCGGCACGCGCACCTGTTCGCTGCCGCGCAATGCCGCGATATCCCGCGCCAACCACGCGATGTCATGGGTGCCGGGCGGGCCGCGCACGGCCAAAAGCGGATGGATTGCGCGCGCCAGATCGGCGCGCTCTGCTTTTGTGAGGTAATACTCATCCAGCGCCAGCAGGCCGGCGCGCAGGCCGCTTTGCCGAGCCTGGGTGATCATTCCGCGCGCCAAGGTCGATTTGCCA
>CAZAGL010000275.1:0-3347 GCA_964484435.1 uncultured Caulobacteraceae bacterium | reverse complement strand
CACTTCGATGCCGCCCGAGGTCGATTCCACCACATCCACCGTCAAAACCTGGCCGCGCGTGTATTCCCCGCCGGCCAAGGGATCGGAATTGGCCTGCTTGATGCCCAGGCTGATCCGTTCTTTTTCGATGTCCACATCGAGCACGCGCGCCTTGACGATATCGCCGCGATTGAACCGCTGCAGCGCCTCTTCACCCTGCGCATCCCAGGCGATATCGGAAAGATGCACCATGCCATCCAATTCGGCATTCAGGCCGATGAATAGGCCAAATTCGGTGATGTTCTTGATTTCGCCCTCGATAATCGCCCCAATTGGGTGATCGGCGATGAATTGATCCCAGGGATTTTCCATGACCTGCTTGAGGCCCAAGGAAATGCGGCGCTTTTCGGCATCCACATCCAGCACCAACACTTCCACTTCCTGGCTGGTGGAGAGCATCTTGCCGGGATGCAGGTTTTTCTTGGTCCAGCTCATTTCGGAGACGTGCACGAGGCCTTCGACGCCAGGCTCCAGCTCCACGAAGGCACCATAATCGGTGATGTTGGTGACGCGGCCGGTGAATTTGCCGTTCAGCGGATATTTCTGATCCACGCCATCCCAGGGATCGTTGAGCAATTGCTTCATGCCCAGCGAAATGCGCTGGGTATCGGGATTGATGCGCACGATCTGCACCCGCACCGTATCGCCGACATTCAAAACCTGGCTGGGATGCGAAACGCGCCGCCAGCTCATGTCGGTGACATGCAGCAGGCCATCAATGCCGCCCAGATCGACAAAGGCCCCGTAATCGGTGATGTTTTTCACCACACCGTCGCGGATTTCCCCTTCCGCCAATTGGTTGACGATCTCGTTGCGCTCCGCGGCGCGGGTTTCTTCCAGCACGGCGCGGCGCGAGACGACGATGTTGCCGCGCGCCCGGTCCATTTTCAGGATGGAGAAGGGCTGCATGATGTTCATCAACGGGCCGACATCGCGCACCGGGCGGATATCCACCTGGCTGCCCGGCAAAAAGGCATTGGCCCCGCCCAATTCCACGGTAAAGCCGCCTTTGACGCGCCCGACAATGGAGCCGTTCACCGGTTCGGTGGCGGCAAAGCTTTTTTCCAGGCGCGTCCAGGCTTCTTCGCGGCGCGCCTTCTCGCGCGAGATGACGGCATCGCCCAGGGCGTTTTCGATGCGATCGAGATACACCTCGATGATGTCTCCGACCTTGGGGAGCTTGCCAAATTCCTCTTCCACCTGGAATTCGCGCATCGGGATGCGCCCTTCGGTTTTGAGGCCGACATCCACCACAACGATATCGTGATCGATCGCGACCACGGTCGCCGGAACCACACGGCCCTCGATCATGCCGCGCCCCGCGAGGCTGGTCTCCAGCAAGGCAGCGAAATCTTGGCGCGTGGGGTTCAAGGCTTGGGTATTCATCAAAAGAAAAAGCTCCGTAGGGGTTGCATGGCTGGGGTGCCGCAAGGCGAAAAAGCCAAGCTGGCCATTGCGGCAAGCCTGGGCGAGTTCGCCTTGGAAGAACCCGATCGCCATGGGCCGGGGCATGCCCGGCCGGTGTTGAACGAGATAAGGCTCCCCGCGCTTTAGCCGCGGGGAGGGGCGATTGCGGCGTCGATGATGCGGCGCGCGATTTCCACAACCTCGTCTATACCTAGTGCGCTGGTATCGAGCAAGTGTGCGTCGGCGGCCGGCCGCATGGGGGATGTATCGCGCGCCGCATCCCGGGCATCGCGGGCGGCCAAATCCTGCGCCACCTGTTCGAGGCTCTGGGCCTCGCCGCGCATTTGGTGCTCACGCCAGCGGCGCAAGGCCCGCGCCTGCGGGTTGGCGCTGACGAACAGCTTCACCTCGGCCTGCGGCCAGATCATCGTGCCGATATCGCGGCCATCGATGACGGCGCGCCCCTCGGCGGCGAAACCGCGCTGGGCCTCCAAAAGCGCCGCCCGCACGGCCGGAAACGCAGCCAGCACGGAGGCCAGCTGGCCGATTTCCGGGCTGCGCAGCGCCGAATCCTCCAGCTTGCCGAGATCGATCTTGGCGGCGGCTTCGGCGGCCGCCTCGGCCCCGATCTGCTGCCCGCTGTGCAGCAGGGCCAAAGCGGCGGCGCGATAGAGCGTGCCCGTATCGAGCCGGCGCAGGCCGTAAATCTGCGCCAATCTGGCCGCCAGCGTGCCCTTGCCGGCGGCGCTTGGCCCATCAATCGCGATAATCATGGGAGCTGTTCTGGACCAATCAGGGCATCTGCGTCCAGCAACAGACCAGGAGGATCGAGCCGCATCGACCCTTCGCGCAATATGCGTGTCTGGATCGTGGCGTCGGGCGTTTCGCGGGCGTGCCAAACCAGAAAGCGCAGCTGCGGCTCGATGATGACATAATGCAGGACACTGGAAAGCGAAAAATACCAAGGCATTTTCAATACTGTATCGATACGGCCGCTGGAGGGCGAAACCACTTCGATGACGATCAGGGGATCGGGGATGATGATGGCCTCCGGCGAGGGTGCCTCCCCGCACTGGACGAGCACGTCCGGCTCATAGCCGCGCCCGCTTTGCAAGCCTTCAATCGGTACCAGCATTTCCATCAGCGGCCGGCATGGCAGCCCTGCGGCGGCGATGCCCCGCTCGATTTGATTGAAAATCCTTACTTTGCGCTCCGAATGGCGGACGGTTTGGGCCTGCGCCACGACTGGGATGCCATTGTCGAGCTCGGCGTGCTTGATGCCATGCTCCTCGCGCCATGCAATGAATTGCGCGACGGTCATTGGCGTGGGCGGTGTGGTGACGGGCAAGGCGGACATGAGCGGAGAATAGCACTTATTCGGCTTCAGTGATATCTGCCCCAAGGCTTTGCATGAAGCCGACAAAATCAGGAAAGCTGGTGGCGATCATTTCGGCCTGATCCACGATCACCGGGCGCTGCGCGGCCAGGCCCAAAACCAGAAAGCTCATGGCGATGCGGTGATCGCCATGGGTGGCGATTTCCGCGCCGCCGCTTACCCCGTTCGGCCCTTGGCCATTGATCACCAGCCCGTCGGGCAATTCCTGCGCCTCCACGCCGCACGCGCGCAAGCCGGCCACGGTCATGGCGATGCGATCGCTTTCCTTGTGGCGCAGATCGGCCGCGCCGGTGATGCGGGTTTCGCCTTCCGCGAAGGCGGCCAGCACAGCAAGGATGGGCACTTCATCGATGAAGGCGGCGATGCCGGCGGGATCGGGCGCGCAGCCGCGCAGGGGCGGGCCATGCCGCACGCGCATTTCGCCGATCGGCTCTGGCGCGCCGGCCGGGCTGAAATCGTGCAGGGCCAGATCGGCCCCCATGGCCTGCATGGCCTCGAAGGCCCC
>CAZAGL010000274.1:0-3355 GCA_964484435.1 uncultured Caulobacteraceae bacterium | reverse complement strand
CACAGCAAGGCCCTGCCCAAGGCCGTAAATGGCCCCGCCAAGGCCACATCCGCCCAGCTGCGATCGGTGAGCGCGCCCAAAAGCCAGGTCAGGATTTCTGAAAGCGCGAAGGGGGAAGGGGCCAGGCTGATCACCAGGGAGGTCAAGGCCCCGGTCAGGCTGGATAACACCACCCCGGCCAAAGTGAACACCATCAGCCCGCCAGAGCGCCCCACAAGCAGCGCCAGGGCCGCCATCGCCCCCGCCGCACCGGCCAGCGCGAAGGCCGGCAAAACCCAGAACGAATTGGCGAGGCCAAAGAAAATGGACAGCACCGCCCCCAAGGCGGCGCTGGATGATACGCCAAACAGGCCGGGATCGGCCAAGGGATTGCGCAAATAGCCCTGCATAGCCGCCCCGGCCATGCCCAGGCCCGCCCCGATCACGCAGCCAAGCACAGCGCGCGGCAGGCGCAATTCCAAAATGATCAAAGCGCGCGCATCCCCGGCCAGCCCATCCAGGGGCGAAAGCCAGATCCGCCCGGTGAGCAAAGACAGGCCCAAGGCGGCGATCAAGGCGGCGATCAGCCAAAACCAGATGCCGGCACCCCGCCTCATCATGCCGGCCCCAGGCGCTGGCGCGCTGCAGAAAGATTGGCCATCGCATCGATGATGGTCGGCCCGCCGCAAAACAGCAGACGCGGCGGAAATTCGGTGATGATCATCTCCCTGGCGGCGCGGCGCAAAACCGGGTGGCTCAGCACGCGATCACGCTCCCCGCGCCCGCTGGCCGCGAACAAAATGGCGGGTGGATGCGCAAGAAGCGGTTCCAGCGGCAAGATATCCCATTTTTCGAGGCCGTAATCGGCGCTGGCATTGCGAAAGCCGGCGCGTGTCAGCATTTCATCGGCCAAAGTGCCCGATCCCGGCACCAGGCCGCCGCCATTCCAGATCAAAGCCGGCACGGGCGCGCCCCCTTTGGCCTGCGCGCGGGCCAGCGCCGCCTCGATGCGGGCGATCAGGGCCTCCCCGCTCGGGCCATGGCCGGTTGCGGCGGCAATCTCGCGGATCTGCGCCGCGCTGCTGGCCACGCTATCGGGCACGGCGGTTTTCACCAAGGGAATGCCAAGGCGCTGCAAAGCCTGGATGGTGGGCAAGGCGGCGTGCGGCCCGGCAATGACCAGATCGGGGCGCAGCAACAGGATTTCCTCCGCAGAATCGCCAATGGCCCGAAAACGCAGCGCCGCCTCCAGCGGCACGGAACTGGCGCGCGGATCATGCGAATAGTGACTGATGGCGGCGATCTGGCCCGCATCGGCTACGTTCAGCAGAATGGCATCCACACACGGGTTGAGCGAAACGATGCGCTGCGGGTAAGGCGGCGAGGCGGCAAGATCTGGCCTTGGCCCGCAACCGGCCAGCAGCAAGGCGCCCAAAAAGCCCGCAATATGTGCGCGCGCCCGCCTCATGAGGCCCACCGCAAACCAACAAAGGCCCCGCGCCGCGGGCTGCCGAACTGGAACACCGTCTCGTATTCATCCTGCAAAAGATTTTCGATGCGGCCATAAATTTCGAGATGCTGGCGCAGCTTATAGCTGGCGCGCGCATCGATCAGCACATAGCCCGCCACGATCTGGCTGTTCGCGCCATCATCAAAGCGCGGCCCGACATAAGATAAGGTTGCCCCCGCCGCGAGCCCGAAGGGCCAGGAATAATCCAGGCTGGCATTGGCCGAATGGGCCGGGCGGCGCGCAAGACGCAGACCCGTATCGCGCGCGATGGCATCAAGATAGCTGTAATTGGCGCGCAGAACCAGGCGCGGGCCAGGCGAAAACTCGGCCTCCAGCTCCGCGCCCTGGGCCCGCGTGCGGCGCGCATTGTCGTACACGCCGAACGGGCGATCGACACAAATGGCGGCCAGCGAGCCGAAGCAGGAAATGAACTGGATCTGCTGGAAGCTTTCGCGGCGAAACAGATTGGCATTCAGCTTCAGCCGGCCGCCCAGCAAGGTTTGGGCAAAGCCACCATCCCAGCCGCGCGAGGTTTCGGGCAAGAGGCCAAGATTGCCGAAATCGCTGAACAATTCAAACAAGGAAGGCGCACGAAAGCCTTCCCCGAAGCTGAAGCGGATTACGCTGGCCCCGGCATTCGGCGAATAGGCCCCCGAAGCAGCAAAACTCGTCACGCCGGCAAACTGGCTGTGATCATCCTGGCGCACGCCGCCCGAAAGGCTGAGGCCGCGGATCGGCTCGGCCAGGAATTGGGCATAAACCCCGGTAATGCGCACCTGCGCGATGGCCAGCGGCCCGCCAAAGCTTTCGCTGGCAAAGCGTGAGCGCTCGGTTTCGGCCCCGAAATTGGCTTCAAGGCCCGGCAAAAGCTTCAGCCCGCCTTGGTATTCCAGCCGGATATTCTCTCCCGCCGAAGCAAAGGTGAGGCGAGGCAGGCCATCGGGATCGATATTCTGGCGATCCGTCAGCGTATAGGCCGCGCCCAGCCGGTTGCTGAACCGCCGGTTCCAGAAGGCGGCTTTGAGGCCGGAATAGGCCACCAATTCCTGGGTGGTGCTGGCCTCGCGCGTATCGCCAAAGGCGAAATCGGGCGGGGCGAAGCCATCGATCTCGGTGCGCCCGTTCGAATAATAGCCGCGCAGATCCAGGGCCACATCGCGAAGCAAATCCACCTGGAACTTGGCGTTCGCGCCAAAATTGCGATAGCCATCCAGTTCTTGCCCGCCGCGCGCGGCATTGAAGGCCGATAGGCCATCGGAGCGGAAAAACCCAGCCCCGAGGCTCGATTGCACGCGCCCCAGGGTTCCCGAAACATTGCCCACCACATTGGCCGAATCGCGCCAGCCATATTCGGCCCGCAAATGGCTTTGCACCTCCTGCGTCGGGGTGCGGGTGATGAAATTGATGACACCGCCAATGGCCTGGCTGCCCCAGACCAGCGATTGCGGCCCGCGCACCAGTTCGATGCGCTCGATATTGCCGATCAGGAGATTGCCGAAATCGAAGCCGCCTTGGGGCGAGGCAGGATCATTGAGCTTGACGCCGTCAATCAGGGCCACCGTCTGGGCCGATTCCCCCCCACGCAAGAATACCGAAGCGGCCGTTCCCGGCCCGCCCGATCGCGTAAAGCTGAGACCCGGCACGGTTCGCAGCGCATCCAGCACGCTCACCGATTGGCGGGCAAGGATTTCCTCCTCGCCGATCACGCTGACCGATTGGCCGATCTGCGAAAGCTGGCGGGCCTCGCGCCCGGCCGTCACCACGATTTCTTCCTCGCTGGCATGCGCCAAAGCCGGGAAGCTGATCGCGGCCAACCCGATCAAAGCCACGAAATTGCGATAATCCACCACGCGCATGGGATCCCCC
>CAZAGL010000273.1:0-3357 GCA_964484435.1 uncultured Caulobacteraceae bacterium | reverse complement strand
GCCTCGACGCGCTGGCCTCGGCCGAAGCGATCCTTTCCGATCTGGCCGAGACAGGGCACGAGGTTGCACCCGGCGCGCCGTTGCACGAGGAGCTTTCAACCGAGCGTATTCACTGGCCGATGCGGGATTACCGCGCCGCGCTGGCCAAGCTGCCGCAGAGCCTCCGTGATGATCTGGACGCCGCCTGGGGGTCGCCAGAAGACGACGCCGACGCTGGCCCTGACGGCTTCGCCTTCGCCGCCGTCCGGCGCGGCAATGCGCTGGTGGCGTTGCAACCCGAGCGCGGCATGCCCAAGACCCGCGAGAATGACTACCACGACCTGTCTCGCGTGCCGCGCCATGCCTATGTCGCCTTCTATCTCTGGCTTCGGAAGCAGACCGACGCGCTTATCCATATCGGCGCCCATGGCACGCTCGAATGGCTGCCGGGCAAGGCGGTGGCCCTGTCCGAGGCCTGCTGGCCCGAGGTGCTGATCGGTGATTTGCCGGTGATTTACCCCTTCATCGTCAACGACCCCGGCGAGGCGGCTCAGGCCAAGCGGCGCATCGGCGCCGTGACCATCGGGCATATCCCGCCGCCGCTGAAAGCGTCGCGAACCCCGCAAAGGCTCGCCCGTCTCGAGGCACTGCTCGACGAGTTCTCCAATGCTGACGGCCTCGACCCTCGCCGCCGTGACCGGCTGATGTCCGATATCCGCGACGAAGCGCGGGCTCTCGGCGTCGAAAGCGATCTGGGCATCGAGGCCGCCTCCTGCCCGGCCGAGGCGATCACACGGATCGACCGCTTCGTCTGCGACGTGAAGGAAAGCCAGTTCGGCGACGGGCTGCATGTCTGGGGGCGGGGGCCGGCCGCGCAAGGCGCTTTCGACGCCGCAACCTCGGCCCAAGCCGAGCGGCAGGCGCTGCTCGATGCGCTCTCGGGTCGCCGGATCGAGCCGGGGCCGTCGGGCTCGCCCTATCGCGGTCGGACAGACGTGCTGCCCACGGGCCGCAATCTCTACACAACCGATCCGCGCAGCGTGCCCACGCGCGCCGCGTTCCGGCAGGGCGTCGCGCTGGCAGACGAGCTGATCCGCCGCCATTTGCAGGACGAGGGCGACTGGCCGCGGGCGCTGGTCGTCGATCTCTGGGGATCGGCAACCATGCGCACGGCAGGCGAAGAGTTCGCCATGGCGCTGGCGCTGCTGGGCGTGCGCCCGGTCTGGGACGAAGGGTTCGAGCGGGTTTCGGGCATCGAGGTCGTCCCTATCGCCGAGCTCGACCGCCCGCGTATCGACGTGACGCTCCGGGTCTCGGGCCTGTTTCGGGACGTGTTCCCGACGCTCTCGGCGCTGTTCCAACAGGCGGTGCGGGTGCTGAGCGCGCGCGACGAGGCGCCCGACTGGAACCCTTATGTCGGCCGTGAGGAGGCGCGCGTCTACGGCCCCGCGCCGGGCAGTTTCGGGCTCGGGATGGGGCCGTCGCTGGGCGATTATTCGGAGGACGGGCGCCGCGCGGCGGGCGAGGCGTGGCTTGCAGCGTCGGCCTGGGCGCTCGACGGCGAGCGGCAGGTGCGCGACGAAAGCGGCATCCGGCATCGCGTGGCCAAGGCCGACGCTTTCGTCCACCTCCAGGACCTGCCCGAGACCGATCTCCTGTTGGCCGAGGACTATGCCAGCCACGAGGCGGGTTTTGCCGCGGCACAGGGGATCACGGGCGGCGCGGCGCGGCTCTACCATGTCGACAACACCGATCCGTCGCGCCCCCGCGCCCGCGCACTGACCGAGGAGATCGCCCGCGTCGTGCAGGCCCGCGCGGCGAACCCGCGCTGGATCCTCGGCATGCGCCGCCACGGGTTCCGCGGCGCCGCCGAGATCGCCGCGACGCTGGAGAACATGGCGGCCTTCGCGCATCTGGCGGGCGTCGTCGGCCCGCATCTATTCGATCAGTTCTGGGACGCGACACTGGGCGATGCGGATGTGACCGCGTTTCTGGAGGAAGCGAACCCCGAGGCACTCGCCGCCATGCGCGACCGCTTCACCGAATTGCACGCCGCCGGCCTCTGGCAGTCGCGGCGCAACTCGATCCTGGCAGAGCTGGAGACACGATTGGAGACGGGGACATGAGCGCCCCCGCCATCCGGGGTTGGTGCCCCGGCGCGCACCGGCCGATGCAATCGGGCGACGGACTTGTCGTTCGCGTCCGACCACCGCTCGGGCGATTGACCGGGGATCAGGCGCGCGGGCTTGCCGCTGCCGCGCGTGCATTCGGGAATGGCCTGATCCACCTGACGAACCGGGCCAACCTGCAACTCCGTGGCGTGACCGAGGCGGGGCACGCACCGCTTCTGGTCGCGCTGGCGCGGCTCGGCCTTCTGGACGACGACCCGTCAGCAGAGGGCCGGCGCAACATCGTGGTCGATCCGTTCCGCGGGCGCAGCGCCGACGACCCTCAAACGCAGATCGCGTCCGCGCTGACCGAAGGGCTGCGCAGGCCCGAATTCGCGGCCCTGCCTTCGAAATTCGGTTTCGTCGTGGATACCGGGCCAGCCCGTCAACTCGCCGAGGTAAGCGGCGATATCCGCATCGAGGCCGCAAAAGACCGCCTGATCGTGCGCGCAGACGGCTATGGCACGGGGCGTGAGGCGCAAGGCCCGCGTGATGCAGCAGCCCTGGCCTTCGACCTTGCCCGATGGTTCATCGCCTCTGGCGGGGTCGGTCCCGATGGGCGCGGACGTATGGCCAGGCACCTCGCGAACGGAACCGGCTTGCCGTCTGGCCTCGTTGGCGCTTCGGTGCCCAATCCGGCCGCAACGCCGCCGCAGCCAGGCCCGGTCCCGGGCGGGCTTCTGGTCGCGGCAGCGTTCGGTCAACTGGGCCCCGCCGACCTCGAGGCGCTGGCAGACCTCGGAAGTCCGGTGCTCCGGATCACGCCGTGGCGCATGGTCTTCCTTCCCGGGGTATATGACCCGGCGGTGTTCGCGGGCCACCGGACTCTGCTGACCGATCGGTCAGACCCGCTCCTGAGGGTGGACGCCTGCATCGGCCTGCCTGCCTGCCCGCAAGCCAGTGTTGAAACCCGCGCGATGGCGCGTGACGTGGCGAGCAGCCTGCCGTCCGGTGTCCGCCTGCATGTCTCGGGTTGCGCCAAGGGCTGCGCACGACCCAAGAGCGCCGATATCACAATGGTCGGCCGTGAAGGCCGCTTCGATCTTGTCCGGAACGGCGCACCGTGGGATGAACCTGCGCGCGTCGGGCTCGCCCCCGGCAAGGTGGCGGACTTTATCGGCGGCTAACCCATGCCCTATACCTACGAGACAGACGGCGCGGCGATCTATGCCGAGAGCTTCGCGACGATCCGGGCAGAGGCGGACCTTGC
>CAZAGL010000272.1:0-3366 GCA_964484435.1 uncultured Caulobacteraceae bacterium | reverse complement strand
CACCATCGTGGTGACGCGTGAAGTCGAGCGGGCGCTGAAAGAGTTGAGCGCAACGCTGCCAAGTGGGATCAAGGCGGACAACATCCAGTTCCGTCAGTCCGACTTCATCGAAACATCGATTGGCACTTTGCAGAAGGTCATGATCGAGGCGGCGATTGTCGTGGCAATCGTGTTGTTTCTCTTCCTGTTGAATGTGCGCACGACGTTGATTTCACTCGCCGCGCTGCCGCTTTCGATCCTGATCACGGCCTTGGTGTTCAGCGCGTTCGGATTGTCAATCAATACGATGACGCTCGGCGGTCTTGCGATCGCGATCGGCTCGCTCGTCGACGACGCGGTCGTTGGTGTTGAGAACATCTATCGCCGGTTGCGCGAAAACCGGCTTGCCGAACATCCAAAACCTACTTTGCAGGTGATCGCCAAAGCGACAGACGAAGTGCGCTCCGGCATCGTTTACGCCACGATGATCATCATTCTTGTCTTCCTGCCGATGTTCTTCCTGAACGGCATTGAGGGGCGGCTTTTCCAGCCCTTGGGTCTTGCCTTCGTGGTTTCGATCCTCGCATCGCTGCTCGTGTCGGTGACATTCACGCCTGCCTTCTGTGCGTTCCTTCTTGGCAAGACCAAAGGCGACCACGCGGAGAGCGATCCATGGCTCATCGCGCACTTGAAATCGGTCAACCGCGCCGCGCTTGCTGGTGCCTTCAAGGCACAGAAACTTGTGCTGACAGTCGCCGTGGCGCTCACACTGGTTGCCGCCGGCGCCGCGACGCTTTTGCCACGCACCTTCCTGCCGGTGTTCAATGAAAGCACTTTCCTCGTCGGTGTCGTCTTCCAGCCCGGCATCAGCCTGGCGGAGAGCGCACGTCTCGGCGCAGAAGCGGAGAAGAACATCCTTAAGGTGGATGGCGTCGTCAGCGTCAGCCGTCGAACCGGGCGCGCCGAGTTGGACGAGCACGCGGAGGGTATTCACAACAACGAACTCGACGTGAAAATCGACGAGAAGGGCCGTGACAAGGACAAGATCGCCGCAGATATTCGCAGGGCTTTGAGCCCACTGCCGGCGTCGGTCTCCGTTGGCGCGCCTTTGGCGCACCGTATTGATCATTTGTTGTCCGGCGTTTCGGCCCAAATTGCGGTCAAGGTCTTTGGTGAGGACCTCGACGCGATCCGAACAGCCGCCGACACGATGCGACAGCGCATGGAGGCCATTCCGGGGCTCACGGACGTCCGCGTCGAACGGAGCGTGCGCGTACCGCATCTCGATGTATCGATCGATTATGCGCGGGCGAGCGCCTATGGTGTTGCGCCCAGCGAAATCGCCCACACGCTAGAGACGCTCACCGATGGCCGGATTGTCAGTCAGATCATCGATGGCCAACGACGCTTTGATGTGATCCTGCGTCTCCCCGACGAACAACGCACGACCGCTGCGCTGGCCGATCAGCTGATCGAAACGCCGATGGGTGTTGTCCCCTTGCGGACGCTTGCCGATGTGACGGAAACGGATGGTCCCAACCAAATCCTGCGTGAGGGCGGCAAACGCCGAATCGTGATCTCCGCCAATGCCGCGCCTGGTTCGGACATGGGCGCTGCCGTCGCCGCCATCGAAGCCGCCGCCCGCGATGTGCCTTTGCCGACCGGTGGTTTTGTGCGCGTCGAAGGGCAATACCAAGCCCAACAGGAAGCAACCTTGACGATCGGCGGACTGACGCTCGTGTCGTTCGGTTTGATCTTTGTGTTGCTCTACACCCGCTATCGATCAGCGACCTTGGCGCTCATCGTTATGGCCGGCATTCCAATGGCGTTGATCGGTTCGGTCGCGGCGCTGTGGGCGTTCGGCCTGCCGATTTCCGTGGCAAGCCTTGTCGGCTTCGTCACGCTCACTGGGATTGCAGCCCGCAACGGCATCCTCAAGGTCAGTCACTATATCAACTTGGCGCTGTTTGAAGGCGAGACATGGAAGGACGATGCAAGCCGCGACAAACTCATCCTGCGCGGCTCCTTGGAGCGAATGACGCCCGTTCTGATGACGGCGCTTTCGGCTGGGCTTGCGCTCATCCCGCTGATGTTAGGCGCCGACGAACCCGGCAAGGAAATTCTCCATCCCGTCGCCGTGACGATCTTTGGCGGTCTTGCCTCGGCCACCATTCTCGACGCGATTGTCACACCCATTCTCTTCCGCATGTTTGGCAAGAAGCCCTTGGCGCGCCTCCTTGAGGGGCATGAAGAAGGCCGGTTGGCCGAAGCGTTTTGACCCGAAAGCCTTGGAGAAGACCGATGCGTTCACTCTTGATTGCCGCCTCCGCGATTGGGCTGCTCAGCGCGTGCAGCCAAGCCGTGCCGCCCCCGAAGTCTGCTTCCACCGCCGAAGACCACGCCGGCCATGATCATGCCGGTCCAGTGACGATCACCGCCACGCCTGATGGCCCCATGGTGCCAGGAAAACCGGTCACGCTCACGCTGCGCCTGACCGATCCGAAGGGACAGCCGATCGTCGCCGCCGACATGAAAGTCAATCACGGCCATTTGCTCCATGTGATGCTCGTCGACGCCGGACTTGAAGACTACGTGCACGCGCATCCCACAGCGAATGCGGACGGCTCATTCAGCTTCACGTTCACGCCGCGCCTCGATCGGCCCTATCGCCTCTGGGCGGATTTCAAGTTGGCGCATGCAGAAGGCGGCGGCGATCATGCCGGCCATGGTCACGGCGACGATAAGCATGGCGGCGCCACTTACGCGTCCACCGATCTTCCGGTGGGGACAAAGACACCGCCAGCACTGGCGGCTACGCAGTCGCTTCGCGCAGAGGTGGGCGGATTGAAATTCCAATTGTCCTTGCCCAGCGCCTTGAAAGCCGGGGAAGCCGTTAACGCGCAACTCGCCGTGCTTGGCCCGGACGGCAAGCCTTTCACGCAACTGCAGCCCCTCATGGGCGCCTACGCCCACATTGTGGGCTTCAATCCCGGCACCAACACCATGCTGCACGTCCATCCCGAAGGCGCCGAACCCGCGAACGACGCCGCCCGCGGCGGCCCCGTGATCTCTTTCACGCTGGAGCCTGAGGCTGCCGGCCCGCAGCGGCTGTTTGTGCAAGTCAAAGCCAATGGCGCCGAAGTCACCGCGCCGTTCACGGTGCTCGTCGCTCCATGAGCCATGACCACAATCATGAGGGCCACAATCATGGTTCCGGCGCTCACACCGGACACAGCCACGCGCATGCGCCGGCCGATTTCGGAGCCGCTTTCGCAATCGGCATCGGGCTCAATCTCGCCTATGTGGTTATAGAATTCGGCGTCGGCGCCTGGATCGGCTCACTCGCACTGATGGCCGATGCGGGCCACAATCTGAGCGATGTCTTGG
>CAZAGL010000271.1:0-3388 GCA_964484435.1 uncultured Caulobacteraceae bacterium | reverse complement strand
TGGTTTTATCTTGCCGGCTGAACACGCCGCCGCCTTGCGAGATCAGCGCCGTGTCATAATCCTTCCAGCGCGAGCCCGGCAGATCATAGAGGCGCTTGCGCTCGGCCCAGGAGGCCAAGGCATCGGCGGGATCGGGATCGAGGAAGATGTCGCGGTGATCGAAGGCGGCCAGCAAGCGGATGGTTTTAGACAACAGCATGCCATTGCCGAACACGTCGCCCGACATGTCCCCCACACCGATGACCTCGAAGGGCTCGGATTGGATATCCTTGCCGTCCTCGCGGAAATGGCGCTTCACCGCCTCCCAGGCCCCTTTGGCAGTGATGCCCATGGCCTTGTGATCATAGCCGGCCGAGCCGCCCGAGGCGAAGGCATCGCCCAGCCAAAAGCCATATTCGCCCGAAACCGCATTGGCGATATCGGAGAATGTGGCCGTGCCCTTATCGGCGGCGACAACCAGATAGGGATCATCTCCATCCCAGCGCAACACCCGTTCCGGCGCGATCACGGCACCATCCACGAGATTATCGGTGATATCGAGCAGCCCGCGCAGAAAGATCTTGTACGCGGCGATGGCAATATCGCGCGGGGATTCCGATCCGCGCCCCAAAAGTTTCGGGAAAAAGCCGCCCTTGGCGCCAACGGGCACAATAATGGCGTTCTTGACCTGCTGGGCCTTGACCAGATCGAGCACTTCGGTGCGAAAATCATCGCGCCGATCGGTCCAGCGCAGGCCACCGCGCGCCACGGGGCCAAAGCGCAAATGCACCCCCTCCACCTCCGGGGCCCAGACCCAAATCTCGCGATAGGGTTTGGGCTCGGGCAGATCGATCAATTCGGGGCTATTGATCTTGAAGGACATATAGCTTTTGGGCGCGCCGGCCCCATCGCGCTGATAAAAATTGGTGCGCAAAATGGCCAGGATCAGCCGCGCCAGCCGGCGCAGCACCCGATCGGCATCCAGGCTTTGCACCCCATCGAGGCGGCCTTCGATGCGCGCCGCGATCGCCGCAACGGCCTCCTGGCGCACGCCGGCATCGGTGAAGGCCTCCGGATCGAAGCGCGCGCGGAACAATTCCAGCAAATCGCGCACGATGTCGGAATGATCGGCCAGGGCCTGCTCGACCACGCTGACGGAAGGATCGAGCCCCGTCTGCTGGCGATAGCGCGCCAATGCCCGGATCAGGCCGGCTTTGCGCCAGCCCACGCCCAATTCGATGATCAGGCGGTTGAAGCCATCATTATCGGCCCGCCCGGTCCAGACCGCTTCAAAGGCATCCTCAAAGCAGCGATCGATGGCCTCCAGATCCACGGCGCGGCCGCTGGCCGTGCGCATTTCCAGATCATGCACCCACAAAGCCGGCCCGTCTTGGCTCCCTTCGGGCGGGGCCCGCTTGACGCTCAAACTGGCTTCGGTCTCGACGAAGAGGCCCATGTTTTCCAGAACGGGCATGCAGGCCGAAAGCGGCAAGGAATGGCCCAGCGCATAGATTTTGCAGCGCAAGGCATTGGGCGCATCGCCGGCCAGCTTGAAGGCCCGCACCCGCACGGTGTGCTCGGGCTGGAGGCGGTCCAATTCGGCAATGTCCCGCAGCGCTTCGTTGGCATCGAAGCGCTCCTGATAGGCGGCGTTGAAGGCGCGCGCATAGCGGCGCAGCGTTTCGCCGGCGTGATAGGGATCGTCGGCGCGGGCGCGCAAGGCCGCCTCGAAGCGATCCTCCCAGGTCCGGGAAATCTGCGAGAGCCGCTCATCGAGCGCATCGCGATCCGGCTCTGGCCGCTCGCGATCGATATCAGAAACGATGAAATGGATGCGGGCCAGCGGCCCCTCCCCGATCGTCGGCAACGAGGAGGTGACGGAGCCGCCAAAGGTCTCGCCCAGCATGGCGCCGATCTGCTCGTGCACGGCCGGCGTGAAGCGTTCCTTGGGCAGATAGACGAGCACGGAAACAAAGCGATTGAAGCGATCGCGGCGCACCAGCGCGCGCGGGCGGGGCCGATCCACCAAATGCAGCGCGGCCTGCGCCAACGCCAGCAGATCCTCTTCCGTGCTCTGAAACAATTCATCGCGCGGGAAGGTTTCCACCAGATTGGCCAGCACCTTGGCATTATGGCTGCCGGGGATGACGCCGGCCCGCTCCAGCACGCGGCGCACCTTTTGGCGCAGAAGCGGGATTTCCCGCGTCGGCTCATTATAGGCTTCGGCGGTGAACAGGCCGACAAAGCGCGTTTCGCCGATCACCTCGCCTTTGGCATCATAGCGCTTTACGCCGATATAATCGGCAGTCACGCGCCGATGCACGCGTGAGCGCAAATTGGATTTGGCGACCACAAGCGCCGCCGGCTCCTGCAGGAAGCGGGCGATTTCGGGTGTCAGCATGCTGGGTTCGGCCGCGCGGCGCAGCACGAAGCGGTTGGCATCGCGCAGCAGCCCCAGGCCCGTTTCCTCCATCACGATCGGCTCATCGCGCACGAATTGCCCATCGCGTTCGCGCGCAAAGGCGTAATCGCGCGCCCCCAGGAACACAAAGCTGGAGCCCTCCAGCCAGCGCAGAAAGGCGACGTTTTCGCGGGCGGCCTCGATATCCATCTGGCCGGGGGCGCGATCGAGTTCATCGGCCAAAGCCGCCATGCGATGGCGCAGCGCCTGATAATCGCTCACCGCCGCCGAGACATCCTCCAAGGTGGCGCGCACGCCCTCCAGCAAGGCCTGGGCGCGCGCCTCGGTCAGCGTTTCGAACTGCACCTGGATATAGGATTCGGCGATAATGGGATCGCCGACACAGCGCTTGCCCGCGCCGTCACGGCACACCCGCACGATCGGATGCACCAGGGCCAAGGCCGTCAATTCCTGCTCGCTGACTTCCCCCATGATCGAGCTGACCAGAAAGGGGCAATCATCGCCGATGACTTCCAAAACGCTGCGATCGAGGGCTTGGCCATCCGCGCCCAAGGCGGCCCGCACCCGCACATGGCGCTGGCCAGGCGCGCGCACCGCGCCGAAGGCCCAAAAGGGATCGGCCAAGGCCAGCACATCGCCGGCGCAAATGCCGCGCAATTCCTCGGGCGCCAGATCTTCCCAATAGCCGCGCAAAAACACGGCGCCATCCGTGTGCAGGCCGCCATCCGCCGACAAGCCGGGCCAGGGCTTGGCCCGCGCCAGGCTGATCAGATCCTCGAGTGCGACCCGCGGCGGGGTGGGGGAATGGCTGTCCATGCTGGGGTCCTGGCTGCTGCGCGCGTCAACCTAACGCCTGAAACGCCGCGCGCAACCTCCCTCAAGGAGGCGTCATCCAAACCCACGCAAACGCACCGACGCCGCCGAGCGGGGGGGCTCGGCGGCGCCATGAGCCGCTGTCTCTAACTTGGGGGAGGGGCGAGAATCAGC